>JAACDT010000200.1 GCA_009936885.1 Alphaproteobacteria bacterium | reverse complement strand
TGAAGCCTTGCAAAAAGCAGAAGCTATTGCGAACCAGTTTTCTCATCAAGATGTGGTTAATGCCAGAATATCTGCTGCAAAAGACGGTCTGAAAGGGCAAATAGGCTCTCAAAACATACATCAGGTAGCTAAACAACTTATAGAAATTGCAGAGATAGGTTTAAAAAACCGAGCTAGAATGGATAAGGATGGTGAGGATGAAAGAACATTCCTAACGCCCTTAAAAACCATAATAGATAGCGGCTTAACCCAAGCAGATATTGTGCGTGAATTATACCATACCGAATGGAACGACGATATTAATAAGGTTTATACCTATTATAGATATTAAATGCAAATACAGCTTTTTGGCTGTCGCAGATATTATCTACTGATAAGCTTTGTATGATCCCAGCAATTACGCCATGAATAGATGCAATTCTATTCATGAGGTGTGAAAGTGAGAAATTGTGCTTGTTGCAGTGATAAAACCCTATGCGGCTTGCGTTCCACCAACTGTTATACCGCCAATCTTCAAGGTAGGCTGCCCAACACCGACAGGAACAGATTGGCCGTTTTTACCACAAGTTCCAACCCCAGCATCTAAGGCCATATCATTGCCAATCATAGAAATTTTCGACATGGCATCTGGCCCATTGCCAATTAAAGTAGCGCCCTTAACCGGTCCCGTAATTTTGCCATTTTCTATAAGATAAGCTTCTGATGCAGAAAATACGAATTTGCCAGAGGTTATATCAACCTGCCCGCCGCCGAAATTAACGGCATAAAGACCATTTTTTACAGAAGAGACTATTTCGTCTGGTTCTAATTCGCCAGATTCCATGAACGTATTCGTCATTCTTGGCATAGGAAGAGATGCGTAAGATTCGCGTCTGCCATTTCCAGTTGGCGCTACATTCATTAATCGTGCGTTTTGCCGATCTTGCAAATATCCTTTTAAGATGCCGTCCTCAATTAGAACATTGCGGGCAGATTTTGTGCCTTCATCATCTATCGTAATTGAGCCGCGCCTATCTAATATCGTACCATCATCAATGACGGTAACGCCTTTAGCGGCTACTTGTTGACCAACCTGTCCAGAAAACACAGAAGTTCCCTTGCGATTAAAATCGCCTTCCAGACCATGACCAACTGCTTCATGTAACATCACCCCAGGCCAGCCTGGCCCTAATACAATTTCCATTTCACCAGCAGGCGCAGGGATAGAATCAAGGCCAAGTAGTGCCAGACGTAATGCCTCGTCAACTTCGCTTTGCCAGTTGCCAGCTTGAAGATATTTATCAAACATAAACCTACCGCCAGACCCGCTAGATCCTGTTTCCATGCGGCCATTTACTTCAACCATCACAGATACATTTAATCTAACTAACGGTCGAATATCGGCGGCTCGATAACCATCAGGCCTTAAAATTTGAACAGCTTGCCAAGAACCAGCTATAGATGCAGATACTTGTTTTACTCTGCTATCTTTGTCACGTGCATAGGAATCTATTTCTTGTAGTAATTTAACTTTGGCATCAAAAGGCGTAGCATCAAGTGGATTAGCATCTGAATATAAAGGCTGGTTTGCAGCATTTGCGGGTGAAAGAGCTAATGCACCAGAATAGCCGTTTGCAACAGCTTGTACCGTTTTGCCTGCCCGCTCAAGGGCCGTCATTGACATATCACCAGAATGGGCAAAGGCATCGGCTTCGCCAAGAATTGCCCTTAGACCAAAACCGCCAGATTGGCTGTAGCTTGCAGATTTCAGCCTGCCATCATCAAAAGCAAGAAATTCCAGATAATCCATTTCAAGAAATAAATCACCATCATCAGCGCCATGTAAGGCATCTTTCAAAATCGATTGCGCGTGCTCTCTCTCGAAATTTCCGTCTTTAAAAAATAAGGCGTCTGTTTGGGCAAGTGGATCCATCGGAGTGTCCTTTTAAGGTGAGCTTCAGAATATATTAAATTGTAAGAATCAATATCTATTTCAGAGAGTTAATTATGGGGGGAGTCTATGTTAACTTCAAGCCCTATAGCATCTCATACAGCAAAGTATTTTTGGTAAATGCCAATTGAATGTCATAACGCAGGAATTTGCGCGACAGGCAGTCGCACCTTTCTTCCCAATCCGTAAAAAAGCAGATAGAACTCGGAAGTAATTTTAAGTATTAAAAATCTGAAAATGCTATGTTTTATGCGTTTGTTAGGACACTATCCTTGGGGGATTGAATTATGAGTGCGAATTTTATGCGCTATTTATCGTCAGGTGCTTTCATATTAGGCATATTAGCTGCATCTGTAGCTGGAGCAGCTCAGCCTGAGCCATGGCAAATAGGACTTCAGGAACCAGCTGGGTCTATTGCGCAAAAAGCAACAGATTTGCATAACCTATTGCTTATTATCATATCATTGATATCTGTGTTTGTGCTTGCGCTTCTTGTGTATGTTGGATGGCGCTTCCGCAGAGATGCTAACCCAACCCCGTCCAAGACGACTCATAACACCACAATCGAAATATTATGGACAGTTATTCCTGTGTTAATTTTGGTTGTTATTGCAGTACCTTCTTTTCGGCTTCTATACTATATGGATGAGACAAAGAATGCAGAAATGGTTATCAAAGTTACTGGAAATCAATGGTACTGGAATTATGAATATATGGATGATCAAATCGCATTTGATAGCTATATGCTAAAAGATGATGAATTGCAGCCTGGCCAGCCAAGACTTCTTTCTGTTGATAATCCGCTTGTTGTACCAGCGAATACAAAAATCAAAATGTTGGTAACCGCGAATGATGTTATGCATTCATTTTTTGTTCCTTCATTAGCGGTTCAGACTTACGCGTTTATTGGACGTGTAAACGAAGTATGGATAGATGTGCCTGAAGGTGAAAAAACCTATTATGGACAATGTAATCAAATCTGTGGTGTTAATCATTCTTTCATGCCAATCGTCGTTAAGGCGATGGCAAAAAAAGAATATCAAGCATGGCTAGCAGATGCAAAACAAGAATTTGCTATTCTTGACGTGCCACTATCAATTCAACTTGCCGCCGTTAATTAAGGGCAATTTCAAGGAGACTTTTACAATGAGTGCTCAGCCAACCACAGCAGAACATGAACATGGCGCACCAACTGGTTTTGTAAGGCGATGGCTTTATTCAACCAACCATAAAGATATCGGAACGATGTATATCATCTTTGCGATTATAGCTGCGTTTATTGGTGGCGGCTTTTCTGTGTTTATGCGAATGGAATTAATGCAGCCAGGCATTCAATATATGTCAGACGGGCATATGTGGAATGTGTTTACGACTGCGCATGGTCTTATCATGGTTTTCTTTGTTGTTATGCCTGGATTAATTGGTGGATTTGGAAACTGGTTCGTACCGATTATGATTGGCGCACCAGATATGGCTTTTCCGCGAATGAATAACATATCATTCTGGCTTCTCCCCCCTGCCTTTATATTGTTGTTGTTATCAGCTGTTGTTGATGGCGGTGCTGGCGTTGGCTGGACAATATATCCGCCCTTATCATCTACGGCTGGAACACCTGGGATGTCGATGGATTTAGCGATTTTCGCGCTTCACTTAGCGGGTGTATCATCTATTCTTGGCGCGGCAAATTTTATCACAACGATTTTTAACATGAGAACGCCTGGAATGACGTTGCACAAAATGCCTCTTTTTGCATGGGCTATGTTAATTACAGCTTTTTTGTTGCTTCTTGCGGTACCAGTTTTAGCAGGTGCTATTACGATGTTGCTTACAGATAGAAACTTCGGCACAACCTTCTTTATTCCAGAAGGGGGCGGTGATCCTATTTTATTCCTGCATCTTTTCTGGTTTTTTGGCCATCCAGAGGTCTATATTATGATCCTTCCCGCGTTTGGGATCGTCAGTCATATTATCTCCACATTTTCAAACAAACCTATCTTTGGATATTTGGGAATGGCTTATGCTATGGTAGCCCTTGGGTTTGTAGGTTTTATCG
>JAACDT010000199.1 GCA_009936885.1 Alphaproteobacteria bacterium | reverse complement strand
CCATAATGTTTCTTCATCATGTTACCGATAGCAACCGCTTGAGCATATCCGGATGATGTTGTTCCGTAGGCAGTCCAGGCTGTTTTCTTTGGCATTCCACCAGCAAACGCCGCGCTAGAAATTGCAACAGCCGCACCTGCTACAGCCGCAATTATCGCAGTTTTTTTGAAATTCATCTATTCCTCCAAATTATCATTTCCATCCGTTTATATACGGCTTTACAATTATTAAGATTGGAGATTGCATGATAGATGGGGTGGATGCAAGAGTTGTTGCGTTTAAAACGTGCAGAAAAACTTTACACTAATGTGTCAGCCAACAATAAAAACTGCGCAAATACAAACAGATTATGCAATGATCTGTTCTCAAAAGGTTTTTATGGTTTAGTTGTTGTTTGGAAAATAACTCAATATTAAGTTATTTATTCTTTATCAACGCAATGTTGACTGATCAAAAAATGATATTAAGTCGGTTTGTTCTTGAAGGGATTATATGGTGATTAAAGCAGACTTGTCAGGCAAAAAGGCTCTCGTTACAGGGGCATCTTCTGGAATAGGGAAATCGATTGCTATACTCTTAGCGCAATGTGGAGCGACGGTAGCAGTAAACCATTTATCAGCAGATCAAAGGGGGGCAGAAGTCGTTGAGATGTTGAACGGCGAGGGATGTCAAGCGATTGCAGTGCCGGGTGATGTATCTGATCCAGAAAGCGCAGATGCTATGGTTTTTAACGCTATAGATAAACTGGGAGGATTAGATATCTTGGTTAATAATGCGGGAACGGCAGCAACCGTAGAGCCGATACCTTTTGAGGATTTAGATGCGATGACTGAGGAACGATGGCAGTCTATAATGCATACAAATGTTATCGGTCCGTTTAGATGTTCTAGGAAGGCTGCAAGTGCGCTGAAGGCTTCAAAAGGTTGTATTGTAAACACCGCGTCAATAGCAGGCATTGGGAACGCAGGGAGTTCAATTGCATATGCGAATTCAAAGGCGGCCATTATTAGCCAGACGCGCTGTCTTGCTCGGGCGCTAGCTCCTGATATTCGAGTAAATGCTGTTGCCCCGGGATTAACTCGTACGGCGTGGACCGACCCTTGGAAACAAGCTAACAAAGAAATTTCCATTGAGTCATCTTTGCTAAAAAGAATGGTTGAACCCGAAGATGTAGCTCAAGGGATACTTTTCCTGGCTGTTAATCCAGCGATAACCGGGCAGACAATTGTATTGGATAATGGCCGATTACCTACTTAAAAAACTGCTTATTCACTTGTTTTAATCAGTTGCTGCTTATTTTTTAAGGAAAAAGAATGCGCCATTATGAAATCATAAACGATCAAGGTCTTGCTGGGCTTTCTCTGGCAAATCGTGATTTGCCACAACCTCTTGCTGATCAGGTTTTGATTCGGGTGAGAGCATCCTCAGTTAATTACAGAGATTTAATGACCATTATGGACCCGGCTCCCAGAGGGATCATTTACCCAAGAATCCCAAATTCGGATGGTGCAGGAGAAGTTGTTGCTATTGGTGATGAAGTAACGCGATTTAAGGTAGGGGACAAAGTGTGTGGGACGTTTTTTCAAACGTGGGTTGATGGATCGATAACCGCAAACGATATGGCAAATGCATTGGGCGGCACTGTGGACGGGATGTTGGCAGAGTATCGGATCCTAAATCAGAATGGATTGGTGCCAATGCCAGATGGACTTTCTTTTGAAGAAGCTTCTACCTTGCCCTGTGCCGCATTAACAGCATGGAACAGCATTTTTGAAACAGGGAAAGTGACAAAAGACAGTACCGTACTGTTATTGGGTACAGGTGGAGTTTCCATTATGGCGTTGCAACTTTCGAAAATGGTTGGAGCCAGAGTCATCATTACATCATCTAGCGACGCAAAATTAGAGCGTGCGAAACAATTAGGTGCTTGGGGGCTTGTTAATTATTCTGAAAACCCTGACTGGGAATCACATGTGTTGAAGCTAACTTCGGGAAATGGTGTCGATCATACCGTTGAGGTTGGAGGAGCGGGCACCTTGGAGAAATCAATTGCTGCCACAAAAGTGGGTGGATCGATTGGACTGATAGGAGTTTTAACCGGCGGACAAATTAATCCAACGGCGGTCATGCGAAAGTCAATAAAATTACAAGGGATCTATGTTGGAAGCCGTAAAATGTTTGATGATATGAATCAAGCGATAGTAGATCACTCAATAAGGCCTGTAATTGATCAAGTTGTTGATTTCGAAGAGGCTAAAGATGCTTTTTCCGAAATGCGAAATGCTAATCATTTTGGTAAATTAGTGATTAAAATTTAAAAATCTTTTAGAAAAAGACCTACTAACAAAGCTACT
>JAACDT010000035.1 GCA_009936885.1 Alphaproteobacteria bacterium | reverse complement strand
GCAACAATCCCCTCCATTAAGGTATGTGTATCATCTGGCAAGCCGTTAGATTCAAAGGAAGCTGACTTAGAACTGCATTTTAGATTTGATACCTCATCAGTATAACAGCCTTCATCACACATGCATGATGATATTTCATGCGCATGGGAAAAATTCAACCATATTAGCATCCCTAAAAATAAAATAATTGGCATGTGAAACTTTCTCTGTCTATGCATATCATTTAAAAAAATACCATAATAGACTATATCCATATAATCAATAAAGCTGATACTATTGCAACGGCTTGCCATTTTATTCTGGCTATATTTTGAAAGGCCTAAATTACTGAGTGACTTTGATTGGAGTGATCCTTTCTCATTATCTGAACAATTAGGTGATGAAGAAAAACTCATTCAGCGAACTGCGTCCCAGTTTGCATCATCAGACCTAGCGTTAAGGCTCCAGGATGCATTTAATAAAGAAGGCGTTGGACGAGAAGGGTATGAGGCCATAGGGCAGGCTGGATTATTTGGTGTTACATTGCCAGAAGAATTTGGCGGGGCTGGTGCTTCTTTTACTTCATATGGTTTAATTGCTCGTGAGATTGAGCGAATTGATTCTGGGTTTAGGTCTATTCTTTCAGTTCAATCATCTCTTGTAATGTATCCAATTTTTAAATTTGGCTCAGACTGGCAAAAACATAGCTATCTTAAAAAATTAGCAACGGGTGCGTTAATCGGGTGTTTTGGATTAACAGAGCCTGATGCTGGCTCTGACCCAGCTGGAATGAGAACTACTGCTGTTAAAACAGCAACTGGATACCGCCTAAACGGAACTAAGACTTGGATTTCCAATGCCTCTATTGCTGATATATTTATTATCTGGGCAAAATCTGAGGTAGATGATGGTAAAATTCGTGGATTTATCGTCGAGCGCGGGGCAAAAGGACTTCAAACCGTTAAAATTGATGGCAAGCTATCCATGCAATCGGTTGATACTGGGTCTATTTATTTAACTGACGTTGATGTTGCAGAAGCTGCAATGCTGCCAGAGGTTGTTGGCCTTAAAGGACCTTTTTCATGTCTAAACCTCGCACGGTATGGCATCTGCTGGGGGGTTATGGGAGCTGCTGAAGATTGCTGGTTCAGGAGTCATGAATATGGCTTGCAACGCTTTCAATTTGGTCGGCCTCTTGCAGCAACCCAGCTTTATCAGAAAAAGCTCGTTGATATGCAGACAGAAATAGCACTCGGATTGCAGGGGTGCCTTCAGCTTGGACACTTACTAGATAGTGGCAATGCAACCCCGGAGGCTATCTCTATGCTCAAGAGAAATAATTGTGGAAAAGCCCTTGTAATTGCACGCGCCGCACGCGATATGCATGGAGCGAACGGAATTCAACAAGATTATCAAGTCATGAGGCATCTTACAAATCTTGAAACGGTTAATACATATGAAGGCACCGCAGATATTCACATGCTTATTTTAGGCAGAGCGCAAACAGGACTCCAAGCATTTAACTAAATGTTTTTTAACATTGCTTCTGCCATTAAAAAAGCTTCTAAAAAAATAACTTTAAGACCCATTACTGCCTGTCATAATAGTCTCAAATGACTGAAAAAATGCTTTGGCTAATTTGCGCGCAGTACTGGTTATAAGCCTACTACCAAGCTGAGCGATTTTTCCGCCTGTTTCTGCCTTTGCCTGATACTTAAGAGTTGTTATTTCCCCTTCATCAATTAATTCAACTTCTGCGCCACCTTTTGCAAATCCAGCGATACCCCCCTCGCCGGCTCCGCTAAGCGTTAAACTTTCTGGCGCATTTGTTGTATCTAAAGTTACTGAGCCACTGAACCTCGCTTTTATAGGACCAATTTTTAAGAGTACTTTAGCGCTATATTCATTTTCAGCTGTAAGACACAGCTCCTCACAACCGGGAATACATTCTTTTAAAATTTCTGGGTCTATCAGCTTGGCAAATACATCAATGCGGTTGCCAGGAATTTCAATCTCGTCACTTAGTTCCATATTTCTCGTTTCCTTAAAAAAATGCTGTTAGCATTATTTGTAAATTAGCTTTTTGCGCCTGATACGCGCATCAATTGAAGACTATAATTCAGAGGATCTGGCACGCATCTTCAAAATCAATTCTAGGAGCTCTTGGGCGCAAAGTTTTATGATCACCGTAACCAAGATTAATCAGAATATTTGATCTCCAGCTCGTACCTGAGTAAAACACTTCATCAGTGAGTGTCTTGTTAAATCCATTCATCGGTCCACAATCAATTCCAAGCATACGAGCCGCTATTAATATATATCCCGCCTGGAGCCAAGATAACTCCCTTGCAAATTTATCCCGTTCCTTTTCTGATTGATTTTCTACTTTAGATACGTCCATATGGGGAGCTAATAAGTGAATATGCTGGTAATATTTTAGATCATACGCAATGATGATTGTTACAGGAGCAGATTTAATGTTAGGCTGATTACCCTCGCTAGCTACCTCAATTAGTTTTTGCATTTTTCTATAGTTTATAAATAATTAACCTATATATCTCGTAATACCGCCACAAATTTCGACAGTAGT
>JAACDT010000198.1 GCA_009936885.1 Alphaproteobacteria bacterium | reverse complement strand
TGGTTTGTTGCATGGATTTGCGTGTATTATTCATCGGGGAAATCAGGTTATTTCTGGGCTTGCTATAAATATTCTTGCCTCCGGTCTAACCGTTATAATTGGCATCGCACTATTCAGACAGGGCGGTCAAACGCCAACATTACCGAAATCAGCACGGTTTAATTCAATTGAACTCCCTTTTGCGCAATATGTTGCAGATAATATTCCTATTTTGGGTGTTGTTTACAAAGAGCTGATTTCAGGTCACAATATTCTTGTTTGGCTTGCCTTGGCGAGTGTTGGCATAACCTATTATATTTTGTTTAAAACAACGTTTGGCTTAAGGCTCCGTGCGGTTGGGGAAAAGCCAGAAGCACTAGATTCTGCGGGTATTTCAGTATCAAAAATGCGATTCCAAGCGATTATAATTGCGGGTATTTTATGTGGTCTAGCTGGGGTTTATTTATCTACGGCAACAGGGGCAGGTTTTGTTAAAGAAATGACGGCTGGTAAGGGGTATATTGCATTAGCTGCAATGATTTTTGGAAAATGGCGGCCTGTACCAGCTTTATATGCATGTTTGATGTTTGGGTTTTTAGAAGCGGTTGCTGCCAGAGTACAAGGAGCAGAATTTCCTATTATAGGTGAAATTTCATCTGATCTTCTGCTTGCGCTCCCTTATGTTTTAACAGTTGTTCTTCTTGCTGGTTTTATTGGCGGGGTCTCGCCGCCACGCGCAATTGGACAGCCCTATATCAAGGAGCGATAATTCTAAATGCTCACACAAACTGAACAGCGTTTATGCGATGCTGCTATATCAGCAAGACATAATGCGTATGCGCCCTATTCAAAATTCAAGGTTGGCGCAGCAATATTAGATGAATTTGATAATATTCATTTAGGCGTTAATGTTGAAAATGCTGCCTATCCTCAAGGAAGCTGTGCAGAGGCTGGCGCAATATCAGCGATGATTGCATCAGGCGGCACCAAGATAAAACGCATAGCTGTTAGCGGTGTAGGAACGCAATTATGCACCCCTTGTGGGGGGTGTCGGCAGAGAATTCGTGAATTTGCGAGTTTGAAAACAGACATTTTAATCTGCACTGATTCACAGTTTAAAAAACGCTTTAATCTGGAGATGTTACTGCCAGCTTCATTCGGTCCTGATAATTTAGTCTAAATCTTCAGATTAGCCAAAACAGATTTGTTAACGCCAATACTGTATTGCTAATGAGGGGTGTAAATAGGCTGGGGCTATTTGGTGCCATAAATTCTATCGCCGGCGTCCCCAAGCCCTGGCAGAATATAGGCGTTTTCGTCTAATTCCCGGTCAAGCGCTGCTGTAATAATCGGAATGTCGGCATGTTGTTTGTGAAAATACTCAATACCTTCTGGCGCAGCTACCAAGCATACGAATAATATATTTTTTGCGCCATCCCGCTTTAAAAAATCAGCGGCTTGGACACCAGAACTTCCTGTCGCAAGCATGGGATCAACAAGGATGATTTGCCTATCTTGGATTTGGTCTGGAAGCTTTTTAAAATAGGGTTCTGCTAAATGCGTATCGGCATTTCGTTGCATTCCAATATATCCAATAGGCGCTTCTGGAAGTGCGGCTGATAATGCATCTGCCATTCCGTTTCCTGCCCGAAGGATGGAGACAATGCATGGAAAAGGATAGACCAGCACTGCCTCGGTTGTCTTTTCCATTGGGGTTTTGATTTCTGTGTTAGCAACATTCAGATGGCTAAATACTGGCCAGCTCATAACATGACCTAGCTCTAATAATGTCTTGCGAAACGCAGGCGAAGCTGTATTCTCATCTCGCAAAATTGCAAGTTTATGAGTAACTAACGGGTGATCAAGTACGGTTACAGAATTCATAGAAAATGTTATCCATTTTTTCAAAGCCATTATCAAGATGAATATCACATGAAATAACGTTTAGCCTAGATTTTAAAAAATTAGGTTGTTAAGTGTTACGGATGCTGCATATGTCATCTTGTTTTGATAGGATAGCGTTAGGTAAATGGTCAGGTAAATTGGATGGCACATTTGTGCGAATAGAGAGTGAAATTGGCTAAGTTATATTTTTCTTACTCAGCAATGAATGCAGGTAAATCAACAATTTTATTGCAGGCTTCTCATAATTATCAGGAAAGAGGTATGCACACATTACTGCTAACGGCTAAACTTGATACAAGAAGTGGCTCTGGTGTTATCGCCTCTCGCATTGGATTAGACGCTAATGCATCTACCTTTCGTGCGGATACTGATCTGTTTAGCCTAACACAGGCTGCAGATTTAGAACAAAAACGCTCTTGTGTATTAGTGGATGAGGCTCAGTTTTTATCAAAAGAGCAAGTATGGCAATTAGCTAAAATCGCTGATCAGTTAAGTCTACCTGTGATGTGTTATGGTTTGCGCACGGATTTTCAGGGAAAACTATTCGAAGGATCAGCAGAATTACTTGCGATAGCAGATTCCATTCGAGAAATTAGAACGATTTGCCATTGCGGCAGAAAAGCAACGATGGTGGTAAGACAAACTCATGATGGAAGGGTTGTTAAAGACGGGGCACAAATTGAAATAGGCGGCAATGATAAGTATATCTCATTATGCAGACGGCACTGGTCAGAAGCGATGGATGAAGGAGTCTTACAATGATACGCAAAGATACCCCCATAATAGACGATAATGCCTGCTTGCTGGTGATTGATGTGCAATTGGATTTTTGTCCTGGCGGCGCATTAGCTGTCGAGCAGGGGGATCAAGTGGTACCTCCTATCAATGGGCTTTTAACTCTTTTTAATAATATTGTACTAACGCAAGACTGGCATCCAGCAGGACATTATAGCTTTACAAGTTCTCATGATGGAAGCCAGCCTTTCTCATCTATTCAAATGCCTTATGGCGCGCAGACTTTATGGCCAGATCATTGTATCCAGAATAGCTCTGGCGCTGAATTTCACCCAGATTTAAATACCAGTGCAGCACAAGCTCTAATCCGACAAGGGTATCGCCGTGAAATTGATAGCTATTCCGCATTTTTTGAGAATGACGGTGAAACAAAAACCGGTCTGCAAGGATGGCTCGCCACAAAACAGATTAGCAGCGTTTATCTTGCAGGTCTTGCAACTGATTACTGTGTTGCTTATTCAGCGCTTGATGCAGCACGCCTAGGGTTCGATGTAAATGTGCTACTGCCGGCTTGTCGCGGGATTGACTTGGACGGCTCGCTCAGCCTTCAGCTAGATAAGATGTCACAGGCAGGTGTCACATTATTAGAAAAATTGCCCGAATAAGCATATTTTGATTTCTTTTACATGAAGAGTGATGTAGGACACCGACGTCTGACTTTCTTTATAAAAAGGTTCCTGTCTCATGCCTCAAGAATTACGCAATATAGCAATTATTGCTCACGTTGATCACGGTAAAACAACATTAATTGACTCTATTATGAAGCAGTCTGGCATGTTCCGCGATAATCAATCTGTTAGTGAACGACTAATGGATTCTGGCGACCTTGAAAAAGAAAGAGGCATTACAATTCTTGCCAAGCCAACTTCTATACGCTGGCAGGATGTTAGAATAAATATTATCGACACCCCAGGTCATGCTGATTTTGGCGGTGAGGTTGAGCGTGTTTTGCATATGGCTGATGGAGTTATTTTATTAACGGATGCAGCAGAAGGCCCCATGCCACAGACAAAGTTTGTGTTGGGAAAGGCTCTTGCGCTTGGTTTGCGACCTATCGTCATTATTAATAAAGTTGATAAACCCGACAGCCGAGCAGAGGAGGTCGTAGATGAGGTGTTTGATTTATTCGTGGCGCTTGATGCAAATGAACAGCAGCTTGAATTTCCAATTTTATATGCCTCAGGACGGGATGGTTGGTGTGTGCGAGAACTTGAAGATAAACGCTTCTCGCTTGAACCTCTGCTAAATTTAATTCTAGCGCATGTTCCGCCGCCAAAACAGGATTTAGAAGCTCCTTTTGCCATGCTTGCAACCTTACTTGATTCAGACCAATTCCTTGGCAGATGTCTGACAGGAAAAGTTGTTCAGGGCACAGCAAAAATGAACGAGCAGGTGCGCGCCATAGATCTTGATGGCAATGTTATTGAGCAAGGAAGGCTGACCAAGCTAATGCATTTTGAAGGCACTAACAGAGTGTCAGTTGACAGAGTTGAAGCGGGAGATATTATTTGTATTGCTGGATTAACAAAAACTTCCGTTGCCGATACAATATGTAACGCAGAACAAAAACAGCCTCTTCAATCAACGCCAATTGATCCGCCTACAATGTCTGTGACGATAACGGTTAATGATTCGCCCTTTGCTGGTCAGGAAGGCAAAAAAGTAACATCAACAATGATACGGCAACGTCTTTTAGCCGAAGCTGAGACGAATGTTGCTATAACATTCTCTGAAAGCGAAAATAAGGATTCTTTTGAAATTGGTGGCCGAGGTGAGCTACAGCTTGGTGTTTTAATTGAGACCATGCGAAGAGAAGGTTTTGAGCTCACCGTATCTCGTCCAAGAGTATTATATAAGCATGAAGATGGACAGCGTTTAGAGCCAATAGAAGAGGTTATTATTGACGTTGATTCCGAATATGCAAGTACGGTTATTGATTCCTTAAATCGCCGTAAGGCTGAGATGTCAGATATGCGTGAGGTTGGAGCTGGCAAAACCAGATTAACGTTCCTGGCACCCTCACGCGGGCTTATTGGCTTTCAAAGCAAGTTCCTTACAGATACCAGAGGAACAGGTGTCATTAACCGTCTGTTTAACAGCTATGCTGCATATAAGGGGGATATATCTGGGCGAAGAAACGGTGTCTTAATTTCAAATGATACAGGTCAGGCCGTTGCATATGCCTTGTTTAATTTACAAGATAGGGGAGATATGTTCGTCTCTCATCAGACGGCTGTTTATCAGGGTATGATAGTGGGCGAGCATAACCGCGATAATGATCTTGAGGTAAATGTCCTTAAAGGAAAGAAACTTACAAATGTGCGTGCTTCTGGAACGGATGATGCCGTTTCTCTTTCTCCGCCTCGTAATCTCTCGCTTGAAGATATGATGGCCTATTTGAATCAAGATGAATTGCTTGAAGTAACCCCATTAACGTTGCGCCTTCGAAAACAGTATCTATTGTCGCATGAAAGAAAAAAAGCGGCGAGAAATTAGAGGTATTCTATTTAATATCTGTAATATATGACGATGTATTTAGTATCTGAATATACTATTTACCCAAATGGAGCGCGACATGAAGCAGCTAGAATGCGATGAGTGTGGATCCAAATTTCAGTGTGGATCCAATACAGAAAAACCATGTTGGTGTCATAATCTGCCTAATCTACGGTCTAATTTTGACTTAGCGGGTAAATGTGTTTGTCCAGATTGCCTAACGGACGGTACAGCAAAACAAATCACGAAAATGCGTAAGAAGAAATCTGCTCAAAGAAATGCAGATAAAATAGAACTGGCGCGCTGAAAACTATAATAATCTGCTATTGGTGTTCTGTTGATTTGCTATTATTTTTTAGGGTAATTTTCGGGGTTTAAAAATTATCCTTAGCGGCACGAAGGGCAGCAAATAGTTCAGCCTCGCTCGCATTTTTTAAGCCTAACTTATTTCGTATGGCTGGCGAGGACGTACGCAGAAACGGATTTGTTTGTTTTTCCAATTTTAAATTTGTTGGTATTGTTGGCTTACCCTGTTTAATTAGCAGTTCAACTTCATTTATTCGTGAGATAAGCATTTGGTTATCCGCCTCAACGCTTAACGCGAATTTTCCATTTGCTTGAGTATATTCATGACTGCAATAAATTATAGTCTCATCTGGCAATGCTGAAATCTTGTTGACGCTTTGAGACATCATATCCATAGTGCCTTCAAAAACCCTGCCACAACCAAGTGAGAACAGGGTATCTCCTGCAAATAAGATATTTTCTGATGGCAGGCAGTAATTGATCATATCAAGGGTATGACCAGGGGTATGAAGGATTTCTACCGGCATATCAGCAAACTGAAATATATCCCCTTCCTCTAATCCTGTAGATAAATGCGAAATCGGATTAGCTGAATGTTTGGCAGGCCCGATTACGTTGCATTGCCAGCGCTCATACAGGGCGTTAATGCCGTCGGTATGATCCCAATGATGATGTGTTACCCAAATCTGGGACAGACGCCACCCTTTTGAGTCAAGTGCTTGATTATAGGCTGTATCCTCTCCTGCATCTATTGCAACCGTTTGCTGTGTGTGACTATCATGGAGTAGAACACCGTAATTATCTGATAGGTAGGGAAATTGGACGATTTCTATACGTGACATATTTTCTACCAGCTCCCATCATTAGGCATAGATACCCACGGCTCTTGAATAGGTTGCTTCTCCCCTTCTTGTAGTAGCTCGATTGAAATACCGTCAGGTGATTTGATAAAGGCCATATATCCATCACGAGGCGGCCTGTTAATGGTAACGCCTTTATCCATCAAATCTTGGCAGGTTTGATAAATATCATCTACTCGGTAGGCAAGATGACCAAAGGCGCGCCCTGTTGAATAATCCTCAGCTTCCCAATTATAGGTTAGTTCTAATTCTGGTGCTCTGGTTTCTTCTGCAGAAACTTGGTCCCGGTGAGCGCATAAAAACACATTGGTAAATCGGCCCTTCTCGGAGTCATATCTGCCCAATTCTATAAATCCGAGTTTATTACAATAAAAATCTAGCGATGTTTCTAAATTCTTTACTCTTACCATTGTGTGAATATAGCGCATATATAATGTCCTTTAGATGAGATACGATCTTTGGGAATTTTAATTCCGACATTAGTTTATCTGTTATAATTTCTGGGTTCAATGGCTTTTAGTGCGATGCGCGCTTGCCTTTACGTTAAAAACAGTTTCAGCTATTTAAAAAGTTAGTAACCTAGTGATGGGAGAATTTACTTGAAGGATTATGCTTTATCCGCAAACCTTGGATATCTATTCACCGAGCACCCATTGGTTGACGCTATTACGCGTGCAGCTGAGGTTGGTTTTAAAGCGGTTGAATGCCAGCGTCCCTACCATGTGCCAGCAGCACAAGTAAGGCAAGCATGCATAGAGGCTGCAATTCCCATGCTTGCTATAAATACAGCAAAAGGTGAGCAAGGCCAATTTGGCTTGTCAGCGCTCCCTGACGCAACTCATGAAGCAAGGCAAGCAATAGATCAAGCTGTTGACTATGCAGGTGAAGTAGAGGCCGGATATATTCATCTTGTGTCTGGCATTACCTCTGGTTCAGCTTCTTTTGATATCTTATGCTTGAATATAGAGTATGCTCTTGAAAGGCTAAAAAACACAAAGATAGAAGTGATTATAGAGCCTATAAATACAAATTCCGTCCCAGGTTATTTTATGTCTTCACCCCAGATTGCACTTGATGTAGTGACCGCGGTTAATTCTGACAGGCTAGGTATAATGTTTGATTGTTTTCACATGCTTCACATAACAGGCTCAAAAACAGCTCTTCTGGAGGCATATGCCCTGCTTCATAAAAAGGTGCGCCATATTCAATTTGCTGCATTCCCAGATAGAAATGAGCCCAACCATAATTCTTTTTCTTATCCTGCTTTATTTGATAGTTTTAAGGCCAGCGGTTATGATGGATATTTTGGCGCTGAATATCAGCCTGCTGGCTCTACCCAGGCATCATTGGACTGGATGAATGAATATTAGGCTTTTTGTGTCCATAATGGCCAACAGTAGAGCCGGTCCTATTTAATGACGTTTGGATATATTATCTGCTAGCCATGTGGGCGCTAGTCTTTTAGTGAGCATCATCAGCGTTGTCGCCCAGGTTACGCGGTAGCGAGCGCGCGGTTTTTTTGCGGTTGATGCTTTCCAAACAGCTTCACTTACCGATGCGGCAGGTAATTCGAACAAATCTTTACCTGGGTTTTCCATTGAAAGACGCGGTATCAACTTATTTTGGTAGGTCGATTTTTGTCGGGCTTCTTGCCAATTTATCCATTTGTTAAATTGCAGAAAGGCATTTTCACGAATTTTTGTGCGAATTGGCCCTGGCTCAATTAGGATCGCGTGAACACCGCTTCCATCTAACTCAAGCCGCAATGTGTCTGTTAATCCCTCAAGGGCAAATTTGCTTGCTACATAAGCGCCTCTAAACCGCATGGCAGCAAACCCTAGGACAGATGAATTCTGAATAATACGCCCTGATTTCTGGGCAAACATAACAGGTAGTGCCAATCGGGTTAGGGTATGCCAGCCAAAAAAATTTGCTTCAAAAATGGCGCGTAGCGCATCTGTGGGCACATCCTCTACCGCAGCCAGTATCGCAAAGGCGCCATTATTGAAGAGCACATCTAATCTACCCCCTGTTAATGCAAGCGCCTCCTTGAAACCATTTTCAATAGTGGCTGGCTTTTCATAATCAATACAAACAATATCTAATCCATAGGTGTTTTTCAGAAATTTTGCATCCTCGGCATTTCTGCAAGATGCGATAACCTGCCACCCTCTCTGTTGGAATTTTAGAGCACAATCAAAACCTATACCGCTTGAACAGCCTGTTATTAATATGGAGCGTCTCATTCTTTATCTATCCATTTTGCGTTACATACCCGATTTGCATGATGTTGCCATTTGGCATAAATGTTTTTTGCGTAAGTTTAAGCATTTTCAGTTGTTTCTATTTGAAAATGGGATTTTAGTATTTGTAAACAGGTCATTGCAATTGGTAGGAAATATTCTATGCAGTTTGATAAAATACATAGCCGCATTGGCACTAATTCGGATAAATGGGATTCATTGCAATCCTTATATGGATTGTCCCCAAATGAAGCCATTCCAATGTGGGTAGCAGATATGGATTTCGAGGCACCAGAGGCGGTGACGAATTGTATTCGTGAAATGGCAGAGCAGGGTATTTATGGCTATGCTAGAGAAGATGATAATTACAGACAGGCTATTGTTAGCTGGATGCAACGCAGACACCAATGGCAAATTCAACCAGATTCAGTGCTATCTGTTCATGGCATTGTGAATGCTATTGCGCTTGCCATTCAGGCATATACCCAACCAGGAGATGGCATTATTATATTCTCCCCTGTTTATCACGCTTTTTCACGAGTGATTAAAGCTTCGCAGAGAAGCCTTGTCGAATCGCCATTGGTGAAAGATTCAATGGGAAAATATAAAATGGATTTGGACGCAACGGCAAACCTTCTTACCGGAAATGAGAAAATGCTTATTCTATGCTCCCCGCATAATCCTGGGGGACGGGTCTGGAGTGTTCAGGAATTAGAACAAGTTGCTGAATTTGCAGAACGTCATAATCTATTAATCGTCTCAGACGAGATACATCATGATTTAGTCTATGATGAGTATATTCACACCCCGTTTGAAAAAGCAGTTCCATCAGCGCGGCCCTATCTTATGACGCTCACCTCAACAACTAAAACATTTAACATTGCTGGTATGCATACTGGAAACGTTATTATCTCGGATGAAAAACGCCAAGAGAAATTTAAAAAAACGCTTCAGGCGTTGGCAATTTCACCTAGTAGTTTTGGCGTTGCTATGACAACTGCTGCTTATAATGGCGGCGATGAATG
>JAACDT010000034.1 GCA_009936885.1 Alphaproteobacteria bacterium | reverse complement strand
TTTTTAGCCCTGAATTAGCAGCGGCTTCAATTCCACGTAATACATTCTCAAGCTTTCCCCACCTTGTTATTTCAGTGAACTTCTTTGGATCTAATGTGTCTATTGATACGTTGACGCGTCTTACTCCACAATCGAATAATTCCGCGGCATATCTATGAAGTTGAGAGCCATTCGTTGTTAGCGTAAGTTCTTCCAAATCTCCCGTATCTAAGTGATGTCCCAAGTTTCGTATTAAGCTCATTATGTTTTTACGGACCAGGGGTTCTCCGCCAGTTAATCGAAGTTTCTTTACTCCTAACTTCACAAAAACGTTACATAAACGTTCAAGCTCTTCTAGACTCAATACATCTTTTTTGGGCAGAAATGTCATGTCTTCAGACATGCAATAGGTGCATCGAAAATCACATCGATCGGTTACGGAAACCCGTAAGTAGGAGATGTCTCTACCAAAAGGATCTATCATAATAACATATTCTTCAGCGTTATGTACTTAAAAACATAACGCTTAATATATCCTTTTATTGTGACTGCCGCAAGAAATAGCGTTATTTTAATGTCAGTTTTGAACTAGTGATAGAAATCCTTCAGTTTATTTATGAGCATAGCTGCTATTAATAGTGGGTTCCTATACGGATGGAGTGGCATATCTTGATGATTAATACTTGCAAAAATGTCAAACCGCTCCGAAACACCATTAATTTTTTCCGTGATGAGAATGCCAGCTAACCCGGTTAACGCTAAACCGTGACCAGAAAAACCCTGCGCGATATATATATTGGGTTGAGCACATATAATTTCAGGCAGTTGGTTTTTGGTTGCAGCAATAAAACCGTTCCAAACATATTCCAGATCAAATTCGTTAAGCTGCGGAAACAGATTTATTATGCGGTTTCGGATTAAACTCTTTTTATTTTTTGTTTCTCTGCCGAGGTAATCTGCACCTGCTCCAAATAATAATCTCTTATCGTCTGTGATCTTGAAGTAATCCAATATGTTATTGCAATCGGCTACGGGGACGCCGCCAGGTAAAACACTGTTAATTTGCGTTGGTGACAGCGGCGTTGTGACGCCTACGGTACTGGTAACGCGTATAATTTTTCTTTGTAATGTGTCTTCTAAACCTCTCAAATAAGCATTTCCAGCTATAATCAACGTTTTGGCTTTTACAGAACCATGAGCAGTTTTTACTGTAATTGTATCACCGCCTGATATTTGGATTGCTTTGCTGTCTTCGAAAAACTGAACGCCAATATTCTTAGCTGCCTCAGTTAATCCATGTAGATACTTTAAACTATGAAATTGGCCGCTACCATAGTCTAATAATCCACCCACGTAACTTTCTGTCTTAACCCATTTTTTTATAGTGTTTTGGTCAAGCACCGATGTTGCTTGGTAATTAAAAGTATTCTTAAGTTTCTGGTTAATACGCTTGAGAAGTTTAAACTGTGAATTATTTGTCGCCGCAAAAACATATCCAGATTGTCGTGCGCAAGATATTTCGTGCAAATTAATACGACGGTCTATTTCTTCAATCGCCTCTCGGGCCATTGACCAAAATAACGCAGACTTTTCTTGCCCTACGGTTTTAATCATAGTTTCGATATCACAACTGTAGCCCTGAACAATCTGACCTCCATTTCGTCCAGATGCTCCTGAACCAATGCGCATTCCCTCGACAAGAGTTACTGCTTGACCAGTTTCTGCAAGGTTTAATGCGCTTGAAATACCCGTTAATCCTCCTCCAATAATACAAATATCCGTTTTTTCTTCGCCTATTAATTTAGGAAAACTTGGAGATGAATTCGAACTTGCATGATAATATGTTCCATTGAATTTTGGATGTTTAAATTGATCAAAAATAATTGGATTCATTTATCAATTCTTCTAGGGTTTAGACGGTTTCGTTATTTCGGTTTGAATTAGAGATGAGAAACATTTTTCAGATTGTGGATTAAGAAATATCTTTATTTGTTTTCGAATATCATTTGTCTCTTATATAGATAACGCGTAATTTGAATAGGAAACACATAATTATGCTGCCTATTGTCACTATTTTTTTGGAGGATGCGCTTTGAGCGATTTTGATATGGTTATCCGCGGGGGCACTGTTGTAAATGCTGCAGAAATTTCGAAATGCGATGTTGGTGTAAAAGGTGGCCGGATCGTTGCACTAGGCGAAAACCTTACTGCTGGTGCTCAAGAAATAGATGCAACCGGAAAATATGTTATGCCTGGAGGAATAGATAGTCATTGTCATATTGATCAAAGATCCAGTGGTGGTGGCCGCAATTCAGAAACCTTTGAAAGTGGAACAAGATCGGCAGCCTGTGGTGGTACAACGACTATTATTTGTTTTGCTGCTCAAGAAAAAGGGGAATTATTAACGCCCGTTGTTGAGGAATATCATGCTAAAGCAAAACAGTCCTGCATAGACTATTCTTTCCATTTAATAATAAGCGATCCGAGTGATGAGGTTATACATAAGGAGGTTCCAAAACTCATAAAAGCTGGGCATAGATCGCTCAAATTATTTATGACTTACCCTCGAAACAGACTAAATGATGCGGAAATTCTTCGTGTCCTTGAGGTTGCTAAACTCAATCAGGCCTTGGTATGTGTGCATGCGGAAAATCATGACGCTATAATGTATATGACAGAGAAATTGTTAGCGGCAGATAAGAATAGTACGAAACACCACGCATGGGCTAAGCCACCATTGGTTGAACGTGAAGCCACTCATAGAATGATAATGTTAGCAGAACTACTAGATGTGCCAATTCAAATTTTTCACGTTAGCTGTGAGGAGGCAGCGGAAGAGATACGGAGAGCTCAAGAACGAGGTCTAAAAATATTTTCTGAGACATGTCCGCAATATTTTGTGCTTACAGCCCGAGATCTGGATCGTGACCAGCGTGAAGGCGCAAAATTCGTTTGTTCTCCCGCTCCAAGAACGGAGGGTGACCAAGAAGCAGTATGGAATCATGTAAGACTTGGAACGATTGGTAATGTGACATCTGATCATGCACCATATAATATTGACGAATTGGAAGGTAAGTTTTGGGCTGGGGATAATGCACCATTTAGTCAGATAGCTAATGGTGTTCCGGGCTTAGAGACCAGAATGCCGATTACGTTTTCAGAGGGCGTTTCAAAGGGGAGAATAGACCTGCAGACTTTTGTGGCGCAGACATCGACGAATGCTGCTCGATTATTTGGACTCTACCCGAAGAAAGGCACTATTTCTGTTGGTGCGGATGCTGACATTTGTATTTGGGATGCTGAAAAAGAAGTGACAATAACTCAGGATATTTTGCACCATGATACAGATTATACGCCATACGAAGGGTTGCAGGTGCAGGGTTGGCCGGCAGCGACAATCACTAGAGGAAAACTAGTTTGGAATGACGGAGTGGAAACATGTGAGCCTGGGTGGGGAAAGTTCCTTGCTCGCGACCCTTATGATTATATAAAACCACGTGGTGTTCTTCCTACTCCCTTTGATCCAGTATTTATGACTACAGATGATGAAGTCTGATCATAAATAAAAATATTGATTTAGATTTTTAGAATAAAATGTTTAGGTAAAAGTTCACCGAATTAAACAGTGATAAAAGGAATTATTATGAGTCGCATCGTGAACCTAGGGGCTTCACAAATGGGTCCAATAGCACCTGATGAAACACGCGAGAGTTGTGTGAAACGGCTAATAGATATGATCAAACAAGCAAGCTCGCGGGGGTGCCAGTTTTTAGTTTTTCCAGAGTTGGCATTAACCACATTCTTTCCTCGCTACTATGAGGAAGATATCACGAAAATGGATCATTGGTATGAAACTGAAATGCCTAACAATGCTACAAGACCACTTTTTGAAGCAGCGGCTGAGGCGGGTATAGGTTTTTATTTAGGATACGCTGAGCTGACGCCTGAGGGTAGAAGATTTAATACAGCGATTTTAGTTGATGGAAATGGTAAAATTAACGGTAAATACAGAAAGGTCCATCTCCCAGGGCATTCAGAGTATGAGCCCCAAAGACCATTTCAACATCTAGAAAAGCGTTACTTTGAACCCGGCGATCTGGGTTTTGGGGTCTGGAGACAGAATGAAAGCATTATTGGCATGGCTATTTGTAATGATCGCCGATGGCCCGAAACATATAGAGTCATGAGCTTAAAGGGCGCAGAAATTATTGTGTTAGGCTATAATACGCCTGATTTGAACACATCGGGGAAAGAACAAAACCACCTGAGAATGTTCCATAACCATCTTACCCTACAAAGCAACGCTTATATGAATGGTTGCTGGGTAATAGGAACAGCCAAAGCTGGAGTTGAAGATGGCTGTATGCTTATTGGAGGCTCCTGTATCGTACAACCATCTGGCGAAATAGTTGCGCAAGCAGCAACTTTGGAGGATGAGTTAGTGACCTTTGCTGCCGATATAGATATTTGTAATATGCCCAAAGAAACTATTTTCAACTTCGCGCGACATAGAAGAGT
>JAACDT010000197.1 GCA_009936885.1 Alphaproteobacteria bacterium | reverse complement strand
TGCTATCTTTTACATAGCGCTGGATAAAATCATTAGAATCCATAGGTCTATTGGCTTTCTTCACTATAACTTCTGAAAAATAATGTTATAGGGTACACTGTTCCGCTATATCATTTTCTTGATTATATTTATGCGTATCTGGAACTTTAAACATAGCAGTTTTTATCAGAAAGTTATTTCGAGGTCACTAGGATTAATTCTGATATCAAAAAACTCAGTTGCTTATAAACAAAAAGGTAAAATATGCGCGACAAGCCACCAAACCTAACCCGCATTCCATCTGAAACACTCAAAAATTTTGCAGCAGAATGTCTTCAATCCATGAAGCTTGAAAAAGAGGATGCCATAGTGATAGCCGATAGCCTGATACAGGCTGATTTATGGGGGCATCCCTCTCATGGTATCATGCGTCTGTTTTGGTATGGGGCACGCATCGCATCAGGCGCAACGCAAATATCTAAAGAGCCAGAATGGGAGCTAGATGCAGGCGGCCTTGCGGTATTGAACGGACAGGATGGGATAGGGCAATCTGTGGCCAAAAAAGCAATGCATTCGGCCATAGATAGAGCAAAGCAACATGGAATATCAGCTGTTTGCGTGCGCAATTCTGGACATTTTGGAACGGCCATGTATTACACAAAAATGGCAGCGGATGCAGGATGTATTGGTTTTATATCCTCTAATGCAAGCCCTTCAATGGCGCCATGGGGCGGTGTTGAAAAGCTGGTTGGTAATAATCCATGGTCATGGTCAGCACCTGCTGGAAGTTTCCCATGTTTCATGCTTGATATTGCTAATTCGGCTGTTGCAAGAGGAAAGCTGTATCACGCACGAGCAACTGATAAACCAATTTCTGAAGGGTGGGCATTAGATAAAGATGGGTATGGAACAATTAATCCAGCAGATGGAATTGCAGGTCAGATATTACCAATAGCAGGCCATAAGGGATACGCAATTTCAATGGCAATGGATGTATTGTCAGGTATTTTGTCTGCTAGCCAGTTTGGAAGCTCTATAACAGGTCCCTACCAAAAGGAAGGTATAAGCGGGGTGGGTCATTTGGTTATTGTAATTGATATTGCTAAATGTAGGCCAATAGATGAATTTAATGCAGATATGGAAAGCTTGATAAAATCGATAAAATCGTCAAAAACAGCGCCGACACAAAGCGAAATATTCTATCCAGGCGAGTTAGAGGCACGGAATCATGAACGCATCTCGCAGGCTGGAATTGAGTTAAGCGAAGATGTGCGAGCTCAATTACAAATAGGCGCAGAACAGCTAGGAATAAAAACGCCGTTCATTTAAATTAGCGGGTTTATGCGCGAAGCGTCAGGTTTCGTCTAAATTAGCGTTCATAAAGATATCAAATCGAACAGACTTCCCCATTAATTGATGCGAGCATTCTGGCAGACCATCTGGCAGGGGTGATTTTGCAGGCCATTTGAGTGCTACTCGCCTGCAATTTGCGCCAAGCGCTGTTTTAATCAGCTGAAGCTGGTCTAAATCTTCACCTACGATAGCGCGAATTTGTCTCATTTCGGTTTTCACAAGAGCTGATTTCTGTCTTGGTGGATGCATCGGGTCAATATAAATCACATCTGTTGAAGTCTGCGGGAGTATCTCAATCGCATCGCCATGAATAAGCGTCATACGGGCGATGATCTCAGATAGTTTGCCGCCCTCGCGTGAAGCCTTTTTCATACCGTCTGCTAGCAAATCATGCATTATTTGCGAACGCTCAATCAGCGTTATATGTGAGCCCATAGACGCAAGAATAAAACTATCTCTTCCAAGTCCTGCTGTTGCATCAATAATATTGGGCCTGATGCCAGATTTAATACCAACTGCTTTGGCTAAGTTCTGTTTTATGCCGCCACCAAAATTTAGTCGGTGATTAAGAGAGCCTCCGATAAAATCAACGATTAGCGGGCGGGCACTAGTTAAGCTGGTTGAATTTTTTCTCATAGCTCTGTTTTTTTGTATTTTAAACCTATTATTGTGTATTTAAAAAAACACCTTATGTGTTTTGGCGGCATTTTTTTGAAGATATTGTGTTGATGGCAATTAGGATGTAGGGATGTATTATTATTCAAATATGCAAATAAACGCAATCTGTGTCATTATTGTCTTAAATAATTCATAATGTTACAAAAATAGGGCTAGGGGATGCAGTTTGATTATATCATTATAGGCTCTGGCTCTGCTGGTTCTGCACTTGCGTATCGTCTGGGGGAAAATAAAAAATATTCAATTCTGGTGCTTGAATATGGGGGAAGCGATGCTGGCCCATTCATTCAAATGCCAGCTGCTTTGTCTTATCCGATGAATATGAAACGATATGATTGGGGATATGTAGCAGAGCCAGAAGATACACTTGATGGGCGCTCTCTCGCTTGTCCTCGTGGAAGGGTTATTGGTGGCTCTAGTTCAATCAATGGAATGATATATGTTCGCGGTCATGCAAATGACTTTGATCATTGGGCAGAACTGGGCGCTACTGGATGGCGATATGCAGATGTTCTACCCTATTTTAAAAGGATGGAAAATGCCCATTTAGGCGAAACCGAGTTGCGCGGAAATAACGGCCCTTTGCATGTAACACGTGGCCCCCGCGATAATCCACTTCATGAAGCATTTGTAGATGCGGCATGTCAGGCAGGATATGCCCATACAAAAGACTATAATGGATATCAACAAGAGGGGTTTGGCGCTGCTGATATGACAGTTTGGAAAGGCAGGCGTTGGTCTGCTGCAAATGCGTATTTGCGGCCTGCATTGAAGCGCGGAAACGTAAAGCTGGAAACAGGAGCATTAGTTGATAAAATAATTTTTAAAGATAATCGGGCCGCCGGTGTTATATTCTTCAAAGGCAGGCAAAAATTTAGCGCAACGGCAAATGCTGAAATTATTCTTGCAGCAGGTGCAATAAATTCACCGCAAATTTTACAAAGATCGTCTATTGGCGACTTTAAGCTTCTGAAATCGATAGGCATAAATCCTTATAAAGAACTGGCCGGTGTTGGCGCTAATCTTCAAGATCATCTAGAGGTTTATTTTCAAATAGAATGTTTGAAGAATATCACCTTAAACAGATATTTAAATCCGCTATCTAAGGCACTAATTGGAGCGCAATGGTTGCTATTTAAGAATGGAATAGGCGCATCTAATCAATTTGAAACACTTGGATTTATTCGCTCACAAGCAGGCATTTCCTATCCTGACATTCAGTTTCACTTCCTGCCAGCCGCTATTAGGTATGACGGAAAATCTGCATCCCCCAAAGATGGGTTTCAGTTGCATGTTGGGCCAATGCGCTCTCATTCTAGGGGGGTTGTGCATGTGACCTCTGCTGACCCAAAAATAGCCCCTCATATAAAATTTAATTATATGAGCCATGAAGATGATTGGGCACAATTTAGACAATGTATCAGGCTCAGCAGGGAAATCATAAATATGCCAGCCATGGCATCATTTAAAGGTAGGGAAATTCAACCTAGCGAAACAATTCTGAGTGACGAGCAGATAGATAGTTTTATCAGACAAAATGTGGAAAGTGCCTATCATCCATGTGGGACGCTGCGTATGGGGCAGGCAAATGACCCAATGGCAGTAGTTGATAGTGAATGTAGGGTGCATAATGTAGATGGGTTGCGAGTGGCTGATTCATCCATTTTTCCTAGAATCACAAATGGAAATTTAAATGCACCGACGATTATGGTTGCTGAGAAAGCAGCAGATCACATTCTTGGGGGTGAGATGCTTGCACCCTCCAATCAAGATAATTTTATTCATCCTGATTGGAAAAATAGCCAGCGTTAATCCTAACTTAAAATTCATAATCTAGCGCTATTAGATAAGAATAAAATGGATTCTGATGAATAAGTGTTTTGGTGAGTAGCTTGCTTATAATAGGTTTTTTTGCTTGCTATCTTTTGTTAGAATGCACATAGCTTAAACGCGCATTATTTACGGGAATTCTCACCACTCCAGAAGTTGAATGAACATGTCGGTTAATCCAGAAACAGGACATATCATAACCGATCTTATGATTATAGGAGGCGGTGTGAACGGAAGCGGTATAGCACGTGATGCTGCTGGCAGAGGACTGTCAGTAACCTTGGTTGAGATGGATGATTTGGGAGGTGCGACTTCATCTGCGTCTACTAAATTATTCCATGGGGGCTTGCGATATCTTGAATATTTTAAATTCAGGCTTGTGCGTGAGTCGTTAATCGAAAGAGAAATATTGCTTTGCTCAATGCCACATATTAGCTGGCCTCTTAGATTTGTTCTTCCGTTTGATAAATCAATGCGGTTTGATGCGTTAACACCTGCCACGAAATGGCTGAATTACATGATGCCATGGTTAAAATCGCGAAGGCCGTTTTGGTTAATTCGCCTTGGACTATTCTGCTACGACACTCTTGGTGGCCTAAAAATATTACCGCCAACTAAATCATTAAATTTAGAAAAATCTGAAGAGGGAGCACCTCTTAAAGCAAAATTTAAACGCGCATTGGAATATTCAGATTGCTGGGTGGAGGATTCCAGGCTTGTTATTTTGAATGCCAGAGATGCCCAAAAACGAGGGGCAACCATTTTGCCAAGGGTAAAACTTATCGCTGCGGAGCGGGGGGATAAGTATTGGGTATTATCATTGCAGGATCAAAATACAGGCAAGAAATGGCAACAAGATGCACGTTTTCTTGTTAATGCAGCAGGGCCATGGGTTCAGGATATATTAGGCAAAAAATTAAGGCTTAATGTAGCTGATTCTGTTAGACTTGTTCGTGGAAGCCACCTTGTTGTTACAAGGCAGTATGAGCATGATAAAGCCTATTTTTTTCAAGGCAAAGATGGCCGTATTATATTTGCTATCCCGTATGAGCAGGATTTCACCTTGATAGGGACAACAGATGTTGACCATGAACTAGTGCATACAAAACCTATCTGCACAGATGAAGAGCAAGAATATTTGCTTAAATTTGCAAGTGAATATTTCAAAAACCCAATCACAAGTGATGATATTATCTGGCGATATTCTGGTGTTCGCCCTCTTTATGAAGATGGTGCAAATGCAGCCTCATCTGCAACACGCGATTATGTCTTAAGAGTAGATAGTTCGTCTGCGCCTATAGTAACAATCTTTGGCGGGAAAATCACAACATACCGAAAATTAGCAGAGAGTGCATTAAGCGAAATCACCCCATTTTTTGAAATGCCAGATAAGCCTTGGACTGCGCATACAGCTCTGCCGGGCGGGGATTTTGAAGTAGCCGAATTTCCTGGTTTAATAGAAAAATTAATGCAAAATTATTCTTATTTATCTTTTGAATGGGCAAGACGGCTTATCCGCTTATATGGGACTGAGGCGTGGGATATTTTAAACGATAGTAAAACGGCAAGTGATTTGGGAAAACAATTTGGCTGTTATATTACTGAACAAGAATTAAGCTGGTCAATTAGGAATGAGTGGACACAAAATGCAGGTGATTTTCTGTGGCGCAGAACGCGGCTTGGTCTTAAACTAAACGATGTGGAAATAAAGCATATAGCTCATTTTATCAAGCATTTCAAAACTCAAAAAGAAGGCTGAGAAAGCCCCCATAAATAGCCTTTAATCCCAACTAGCTTCATCATTGTGTCAGGTAAGCTGGCCAATCGGAGCCTTGCTTGCCAATAATAATTGTTAATTCATCATGACGCTCACACAAATAACGCTCATTTTGAATTTCATCTCCAATTTTTGTGCTTATGGCTAATACTGAATTCTCAAACGTTACGACGTCAAACCGACTATCCCCCATATCCGTAACAGGGCTATAAAATAATCCCTTATTTTTAAATAGGCGCTTGAAGTAGAGCTGGTCTTCATCTGTGACCAATAGGGATAAATGTGCGATTAAGTGCTTTGTTGTGGTGATTTTTTCGTGCAGCGTGGATGAGGGTAGGATGATTTCGCTATCAGTGCATAGATACGCCGAAGCTCGGCTTTTTTCTGATGAATGTATCAGTGAAGGTAATAGGCTTAATAATACTGCTATGATAAAGCTGTTACTATATTTCCAGATGATTTCCATAAAAACCCTATCTATTTTAGTAAAGATAAAAACTAATGCAAAATCAGCTATCCAGACAATATAGAAGGTAGCCATAATGCTAAAACAGGTAATGAGAATAAAATAGATATTCGGATTAGTTCTGCTAAAAAGAATGGAGCAACTCCTTTGAATATTTCTGTCATATCAATATCATCTGCGAGAGAGGCAATTACAAAAACATTCATTCCAACAGGGGGCGTGATAAGACCGACTTCAACCACAATTAGAGCAAGAATACCACACCAGATTTTTAAATCTTGTGCACTCATTCCATAGCCTGCAGCATCTGCTGTGATATATAAACCCCCAG
>JAACDT010000196.1 GCA_009936885.1 Alphaproteobacteria bacterium | reverse complement strand
TCGAAGATATAGCATATCGCAGAATGCTTGATTATATATATCTTAATGAAACTGGTCTGCCAGAAGATGTTGACGAGATAGCAAGAGTGGTAAGAATGCGAACGCATTGCGACAGCATATCAATCGTATTGCGTGAATTTTTTTATCAGCATACTGATGGCACACATAGGCATAAAAGAGTAGATCAAGAATTGAGTGCCTATAAAAACAAGTCGGACAAGGCTAAGCAGAGTGCGCGTAAACGCTGGGAAAACACATCAGCGAAAGCAATGCCAACGCAAAGCGACCGCAATGCTAACCATAAACCAATAACCAAGAAACAAGAACCAATAAATAATAGATTCACCCCACCTTTGCAGGATGAGGTGACTACATATTTTGTTAGCAAATTATCTGATAGAAGTCAGGCAGAAATATTTTTTAACTTTTATGAAGCAAAAGATTGGATGATTGGCAAAAATAAAATGAAGAAATGGAAAATGGCCGCAAACAACTGGATAGCCAAAAACAAAGATACAGGCGAGTCTAAACAAGGTGCATTTGATAGATTAACAGATAGGAGCTGGGCTGATGACCAAGTATGTCAATGATGATTTAAAAAGAATTGCTGATTCGTTAGAGCAGATAGATTTGAAAACTGTCAGTGATTCAATTAAACGTATAGCAGACGCATTAGAAAAACCAAAACCTGATTGGCTTACTGATGCAGAATTAAGATGCAATGAACCAAGCCAAGATTTTGTTAACTACCTTTTGAAAGAAAAAAATTAGGTGTTTACAAGTCTTATATTATTTTATAAAATGCACTTTTAAACTTTAACTCAGGAGAGCAGATATGCACAGCACTGAAAAAAAACCATCCCCCTTCCCAGCAAAATTTACAAACGATAATGAATTTATTGCCGAGATGTTTAACGACAGGGTTTTATTTGGCGAAGCATTTTCCATCGACAACAATAACCACTACAGACGATGGGAAGCAAAAATTCTAACTCAGTTACAACTTGCAAGAACCGCAGAACGTGATTTTGGCCGCGATCATTGGTTGACTGTAGATGATTATGCAACTATCGGCAAAATTTTTGCAGATTATGCAATGGCATATGCCGAGCGTGTTTGTCTTGACGAGGAGCATGGCTGGGCAAATCAAGATGTATCACACTGGGGCATTGCACAAACCCCTTTAGAGCCATTCAGAGGTGATAAATAATGTCTAAAGTAAAAGAAAATTTGTCGCTTGGTGATACTGACCCACGCAGTTCGTTTGATTGGGCTGAGTTATCTTGCGAGCAAGAATTGCGATCATTAATGAAAGATTACGCTAGGTTAAAAGCTCGAGATTCATCAAGTGTTGTTCTTGATCTTTTTGCCATGGCCAACGAGTGTGTAAGGGAGGCTCGCAGTGAGTGACATTGAAGATATTGATTGGGATGCGCTTAATCAAAAAGCGGCAGACCGAGCTATTGCCAAAGCTAATGTAGAGTATCTGAGGCATCACCGTAAAGTGGTGCTTGCAGAACTAATGGCACACGCTGAAAGAGAAGTTAATTTGAGCGCAGTAAATGCACAAGATCGGTATGCTAGAACACAAAATCAATACAAGGCGTGTTTAGCAGACTTTAGGTCGGCTGTAGAGCAGTACGAATTATTTGATATGGAATATAAATTGTTGTTCGAAAGAATCGGTGTTTGGCGCAGTAAAGTCGCTTTGCATCGTGAAGCAACCAAAGTTAGATAATAATCGGAGAGAAAATATGAAAGGTGTTAATAAGGTAATTTTAATTGGAAATGTAGGCCAAGACCCAGATGCCAGAACAACTGGTAACGGTGTTGCTGTAACTGGTGTTTCATTAGCGACTAGCGAATCTTGGAAAGACAAGAACGGTGAGGCACAAGAAAAAACCGAGTGGCACAAAGTTGTTTTTTGGAATCGCCTTGGTGAAATAGCCGCACAATACTTGACCAAAGGGTCAAAAATATACGTAGAAGGCAAAATTCAAACCAGAAAGTGGCAAGATAAAGAAGGCAATGATCGCTATACAACCGAGATTGTCGGCAATAATATGCAAATGCTTGGCTCAAAAACAGCGGAGCAGTCGCCTAAAGAAAAAATCCAGCGTGATTACTCAGAAGATTTAACAGAGGACGACATTCCATTCTAGGTAGGGGCTGATTATGGTTATAACTTTAAATGCGGCAGAAAAAAAGCTAGCAGAATATATTGCTAATCAACGTCAAACTAATGCCAGAAAGCATGGTGTTAAAAATAGAAAAATCAGCAATGAGGATGCCCACAAGACTGATCTTGAGGGTTTTGCCTCAGAGTTGGCTTTTTGTAAGTTGATGAATATTTATCCTGATTTAGAAATTGATGCTTTTTATACAGCTGATCGTGGAACAATGTTTAACGGTGATTGTTATCACATGGGCTTAGGTTGTATTGATGTTAAATCAACCAAACATAAAAATGGGCATTTATTAGCAACTCTTGATAAAGCTGGCTATATGCCTGACACTTATGCTTTGATGATTGGCGAGTTTCCAACTTATAAGTTTGTTGGTT
>JAACDT010000195.1 GCA_009936885.1 Alphaproteobacteria bacterium | reverse complement strand
CTTTTTGTGAGAAAAATCTTCAAAGATTGTGAAGTGCCGATTAGGTCAATAAATAGTCTGTTCATTATGGAAACATGCCCCTATTTTTTTGATTAACTTGCAATATTCGGTTTATGGATACATTAACTATGTTTACACTTTAAAAATAAGTGCTAATCAAAGGTGCTGAAAACGAGACATATAAAAAACACATTATTTCTGAAATGGTATTAAAATTTACAAAAAATTTCGTTTTTTATCAAAATATATTAATATAGTAACATTATTCATAGATTATGTTCAACTTATGAAAATGACTTTTCAAAAAGGAACAAACAATGTCTCAATCATCTAAGGATACAAAATTTAAGGATTTTGACAGGGTTGATGCCGTTAGCCTCTCCGATCTTAGAGATAAATTTGGGGGCTCGCTAAAACTATATCTAACGCAGAATAAACTTTCAGACGTCATCATTTTATTTCCGGCAGACATAGATGTAAAAGATCATGGTAGAACGCGTTTTTTTGCCGTGATGGCAGTCACAACCAATTTCTCAATGCCCGAGATGATAGAGCCATTTGCGAGGTCTCTTGCTGATGAAAATCAGAAGCTTTTATTTAGCTGGGTTCCGGCCCATCTATTTGGGTCTGACGAATTTTCTATTTATATTGAATCCTCAGAGTTTGGCGAGCTCTTAGTTAATGGCATTGTAGGTGAAATCATACGTGAGGCAAATATTGAGGAAGCAGTTGAATATCTAGCCAATAAAACTTCTACATAAGGTCGGTCCAAACACCACCAAATTAGAATGCTATAGAAAATTTCAATAATTTTCTAAAAGGGGCTCTAAACATCATGGTTAACCAGACGTAATTATAAATATGATAAGTGATTTACTAAAAATTCAATCAGATTTGGACAGAAGACCACAACAGATGAAGCCAGCAAATCAGAAGTCGGAAAATTTGGAAGAAGATAATGTTTTAGGCGTAATAGAGCCCAACCCTTTTTTGGCATCACCGCGTCTCTTTGGGCCCAAATGTTCAACGCTTGAATGGCTTGGTGGTTTCAGAGCGTTCGAATTAGTTTGTGATACAGCAACTGATATTTAGCATCATAGTGTTAGGTAACCTAATTCTAAACACTAACCATTCTTAAATAAAAGTGAGCTTCTAATTAGAGTTTTTATGAAGAAATTTATCGATAATCATTGACAGGAAATCTACATCTAATAAAACTCCTATAGCAAATTTAATAATAAAATATCAGCGGAGGAGATGATTATGATCGAGCAGATTAATGTAGGGGTGATTGGTACGGGTTGGTGCGGCGGAATACGAACTAAAGCGTGCTCAGATAATCCGCTCGTTGATAAGTTATTCATCGCTGAAATCAATGATGCACGTCGCGCGGAAGTTGCAGAACAATATGATGTTCATGAGGCTGTTTCTGATTGGCAGAACCTTATTCTTAATCCAGATATTGATACTATTATCATCTCTGCAACTCCTGAAACAACCCACTATCCGATGGCGCTTGCCGCATTGCAGGCTGGAAAAAATGTGTTTATGGAGAAGCCGATTGCAACTACATTAGAACAGGCTGACGAGCTTATTCAGACTGCAATTGACAAGGAAGTTAAATTCACGATCGGATACTCTCAGCGCTTTAATTCGAAATATGCATATGTGCAAAAAGCATTAACGGAAGGCCTGATAGGAGAGCCAGTAACATGCCTTGTAAGCAGACACGTAACCCGCGAACTTGGCTCCAAAATTTCTGGTAGAACAGCTCTTTCTCCTGCAGCAATGGAAGCCACTCATGATTTAGATTTCCTATTATGGTGTTTGCGTCCAAGAAAACCAGTGAAAGTTTATAGTCAGACTGCGGGCAAATTATTTTCTAAAAATAGCGATACGCCTGACCACCAATGGATTCTAGTAACAATGGATGATGGGACCACAATTACAGTCGGCGCTGGTTGGATACTTCCTTTGGGCTATCCAAATTATGCTCATACATGGATAGAAGTTATCGGAACAGACGGTGCATTGATTATAGATGATTCCCACAAAGACGTTCATCTTACAACAACTAAGGATGGAATCCGATATCCGATGTCTTCTATGCCTGGCGAGCCAGTAAATCATACCTATGCTGGTCCTATGTATGAAGAGACAGTTCATTTCTTAGATGCAGTTTGCCGAAATAAGCCAGTTCTGGTTAAGCCTGAAGAAGCAAAAGAAGTTATGGATTTATACACCGCCGCTGATTTGTCTGTCGAGCGAGGGGAGCCTGTAATGCTACCTGTAAATAGTTATGGGTAAGAAATAAATTTAAATTTCTTCTTAACTAGCTTAACAAGGGTAGATGTAGTCTAAATGCTTCTTGATATACTGGACATTACTGTGCCAGTGCTGTTGATACTTGGTCTTGGCAGTGCTCTTTACGTATTAAAAATCCATTTTGACTCTAAAACAATTGGTATCTTGATTATAAAGATAGCAACACCTTGCCTTACATTTACAACCTTGGTTAAAACAGATTTTACCCTTTCTGAATTATCGCAGTCAGGCTTAGCAGCATTGCTAGTGATGGGGCTGGTTGCCGCCTTTTCTTTTTCTTTTATAAGATTGCAAGGTGACCGTTTAGGGCCTTATATGAGTTGCTTGCTACACCCTAATTCAGGCAATTTACCCTTGCCTCTATGTTTACTAGCATTTGGGGAGGCAGGCCTTGCGCTTGCATTTCCTTATTTTGTAGTGATTTCGGTCTCCCAAAATACATTTGGATACGCAATGATTGCAGGTAAATTAAATTGGAAAGAGCTGTTTTTCCATCCAATCGTTATTTCAGTATCTGCCGCCTTAGTTGTAAAAATTTCTGATTTGCCGATCCCAGAAATGATACTCATTACAACATCTTATCTTGGCTACACTGCTATTCCTCTTCCATTATTGTTGCTTGGATATGCGTTGCCGCAAATATCTGCTGGGAACCTAAAAAAAGGAATAATATATGCATTCGCACGGTTATTATTTGGCAGCCTCAGTGGATTATGTGCTATTTACACATTAGGGCTTTCTGGCATGATAGCAGGGGTTGTTATGATAATGGCTTGTATGCCGGTTGCGCTATTGAATTTTATTATTGCGGTTGAACGCGATGTTGAGCCTGAAACAATAGGAGGTATGGTCATTATATCTTCGCTTACAATGATAACCCTCATACCCGTTCTTGTTTGGCTTGTATTATGGGCGTTTCCAGTTTGATTAATAAGAGTGATTAATTCGCATCAAGTCACGAGTTACGTTAACCCAAGATACGAGGAATTTAGCATTATGACAGAAACGCGGTTGTTGCGCCGTAACACGCTGCCATTGGATTTAAAAACATTGCTTCTGGATTATCCAAGAGCTGATTGGCAGGGGCATCCCAGTTTTTCGGACTTTAGCGAGTTTTGGTTGCAAAGGCATACTATGTTTCGAGAAATGGGGATGCGTTTAATTCATTTGTCCCAGTCAATGTTAAATAAAGATATTGAGGCAAGAGAATATCAACGCCAGCTATTTGGATATTCTGAATTTATGCTTCATCAACTCCACACTCACCACATGATGGAAGATACTTATTTTTTCCCAGAAATTGGAAAGAATGATACTAAGACCCAAACTGCAATTGAGCTATTAGAGTCAGATCATATTGAAATTGGCAGGTTAATTCATGATTATACGGCCAGCTTGCAGCAATGCTCAACACCAACGCTCACATCGACAAAAGCAGATAGTCTTCTGAGCCTCCAGAGTGTATTCAACACAGCACTCACACAGCATTTAGATGATGAGGAGGAAATCATTGTTCCAGCAGCTTTGCATTTTGGCTATGTCAGATAAAAAAGCCAATATTATGTAAGGTTTGTTTTCACATCTATTGAATAACATATGGCTGACATTAAGTAGTAGAAATCAAATAGAATAAGAGAAGGGACAGACTGATGAGTTGGAACCCAGAATTAGGCGCTTTAATGCCTGATGTTACAAGCATTGATGCCATTGAAACCGTAATTGTACCAAGAGCACGGGATATTGGAGGGTTTGAGGTGCGCCGTGCATTACCAACCAAACAAAAACAGATGGTAGGTCCTTTTATCTTTTTTGATCACTTTGGCCCTGCTGAGTTTTTAACAAATCAGGGAATTGATGTAAGACCCCACCCTCATATCGGGCTTGCCACCTTAACCTATCTTTTGCAAGGCGCTATAGAACACAGAGATTCTCTTGGCACGTTGCAGAAAATAATGGCAGGAGATGCCAATTGGATGGTTGCTGGAAACGGAATTACCCATTCAGAACGCACAGGGGCAAGTGAGCGCTCGTCTGAGCATACATTATTTGGGATACAAAGCTGGGTTGCCTTGCCTGAGAAGGAAGAAGATAGAACAGCAAGTTTCTCCCATCACACGCAGACTAGCTTGCCTTATATTGAAGATGGCGGTATTGCTGCCCGCTTGGTTGCAGGCACTGCTTGGGGTGGTGGCTCACCTGTCGAACAGCTCTCAGATATGTTTTATATAGATGTAAGCCTTAAAGCATTAGCCAGTATGCCCCTGCCAGATGAACATGAAGATAGAGCAATTCATGTTATGCAAGGGCAGATATCTGTTGGAGGTCAGAACTTCGAAGCTGGAAGGATGCTGGTATTTCGTCCAGGAGATAAAATCACACTTACAGCAGGCGAGCAGGGCGCTAGATTAATCTTACTAGGAGGAGCTACCCTGGAAGGGCCGCGATACTTATGGTGGAATTTTGTGTCCTCTTCGAAAGAGAAAATTGAGCAAGCCAAAAAAGACTGGGGGGCCGGCGAATGGGAGAAAGGACGCTTTCAGCTTCCCCCCGGTGATAGAGATGAGTTTATTCCGCTTCCAGATAAGTAAAAGCCTGAAAATAGATTGTAAGCAAGCCTGAAATCACCTGAGATAAATTTAAGTTATAAAAAAAGAAAGTTTTAAAAATGTCTATAAGACCTGTTAAAAAAACATCTGTTGCGCGACCTGCTATGGAAGGCGCTGGTGTTCATCTTCATCGTGTTTTTGGATTTGGTGATACAAAACCGTTTGATCCGTTTTTAATGATGGATGATTTCAGAAACGATCATCCAAATCAATATAGAAAGGGTTTCCCGTGGCACCCGCATAGAGGGATTGAGACAATTACCTATGTGCTGAAGGGAACAGTTGCGCATGCAGATAGTCTTGGTAATTTTGGTGATTTATCTGATGGCGATATTCAATGGATGACAGCAGGTTCAGGCATAATTCATCAAGAAATGCCAAAAGGAGATAAAAACGGCCATATGCATGGTTTTCAACTTTGGGCAAATCTGCCTTCTGCAGATAAGATGACGACCCCTAGATATCAGGATATAAAATCAAAAGAAATACGTATTTTGGAAGAAGATGATGGCAGCAAAATCAAGGTAATTGCTGGTAACTTTAAAGGTGTGAAGGGGCCTGTTGATAATATTTCTGCAGATCCTCATTATTTGGATATATTTGTCCCTGCTGGAATGAGCAAGTGCTTTCCCTTTGATACATATCGTCAGGGATTTGCCTATATTTTCGAGGGCAGTGCGCGCTTTGATGGTGCATCAAACCCTGTTGGCGTAAAAGTTGAAAAAGAGTATGACGGACGAGAAGTAGAGATAAGGGATCTCTCTGGAAATAGAACCCTTGTGTTGTTTGATAGAGGGGATGAGGTAGTAGTACATGCCGGGCCAAAAGGCGTGCGGTTCCTTCTTATCTCAGGAAAACCTTTAAAGGAGCCAGTTGCATGGCATGGGCCAATTGTGATGAACACCCAAGCCGAGCTACAACAGGCTATTAAAGAGTTGAATAATGGTACGTTCATCAAAACAGGTTCAGCAGAACACGGATACTAACTTGCGCTAATGTTACAGACTGTTATGAGCAAGCGGCGCCTTAAAAACTATTAGAAGCTTCCAGAAACTATACCAGCATCTCCTTCTGGCAATTAAAGGTGCTGTGTTAGCACTGACGGGACAGCAGCTAACCATAATTTGTCTAACTCAAGCATCTGTTTTCTGTCGATTATGTGTGCGACCTTCCAATACCTGCCGGTTAACACAAAATAACCGAGCTCTTTTTCGAGGGCTAGTGCGTCTGTTACCGCTGCGTGGTCAAGGGTGCTAAATTGCGGAGATAATTCATTTCTGGTTTCGCTTGCGCGTGGGAATATCAAACGAGATGGTAGCTGTGATAAGTTCACGCTCTCACATCCTTGTTGTAAGGCTAAAGCGTAGAATCGAGCAGCACATGCCTCAAGAGAGGTTAATGAGATATCATCACGCAATGGGTCAGGCTCGCCTGTGCCATAAAAATGGGTGGGGCCTTTTTTGGGATAATGCATATCACATCCCATAAACGCTATTTGCTTTGGTTTAAAATGGTCTAATATCCAGTAAGCTGCCGTGAACGCCATGGTGCCGCCAGCATAAATAAATCCCCCATATTTATTCTGCGCAGGCACAAAACTTTCTTCATCAACAAGGTTTTGGTTTTCATTAACCATCGGAGGCAAGCGCTCTTGTAATAAGTCATGTGGGTAGATTAAATCATTCCAGTCATCACGTACCTGCCAGGCATTATTTATCGCAACTATTCTATCAAAATTTTCTTTATTCCACTGTCTGGCAATGATGCTGTTAGGTGCAGAACCAAGAAGTAATACTCTATCCATGTTGCTTTCGTCCCAGTTAACCCTCTAATGTTGGCAATTATATACGCCCCTATTAATAGCTAGAATAGTATATAAGAGAAACCTCAAATAAATTTATTTACGAAAATCACTGAATTTATTATGATTAACTGTTATAGAGGGTTGGAAAAATATAAACTGTTTTGACATCTAAAAGTGAAAAATAACATGGAAACGAAACGCTCATTCAGCTATCTGATGATGGCATTAAATGAGATAGAAGAACATTTAGAGTTACAAGTCAATTCACAGAATGAGAAACTCATTCTTGCATCCATTATACTAATTGCAGAAGAACATAATGGAAGCGCTTATATTGATTATATAAAAACACATCAATTGACAAATAAGATACCTCCACCCTCACTATATCGGGGATTAAATGTCCTTATTGAGCAGAAAAAAATATACCATATTGGCAGAGAGAGATCTGGTGTGTATGCTTTATCTGACAATGACATAACGCTTTAATAATTGTCCTTTATCATGGATGGTGTAATGGTCTCTGCTTATTATATAGCCGAAGATGTGCGGACTAACTAAATTGAATAAATGTGTTTAGGAAATACAATAAAATGACAAAAGCAAGGCGCGGCATTTACGCAGCTGCTATATCCCCATTTAACAAGAATTATCGGCTTGAGCACTCAAAACTCACTGATTATTGTTCTTATTTGCTTACAGATGGTGGGTGTGACGGGGTGGCTCCAATTGGCACTACGGGGGAGGGGTCATCTATCTCAATTGAAGATAGGGTGTCTTTGCCAAAATCGCTTTGTGATGCCGGTATTCCTTGCGACAGGGTAATAGTTGGAACAGGCAATTCATCAACGCCTGATGCAGCGCGGATTTCCAAAGCAGCTTTGGAGTATGGTTATGTTAACCAGCTGGTGCTACCACCGTTCTATTATAAGTCCGTTAGCGATGATGGATTATATGATTATTTTTCATTTATGATAGATACTATTAATTCCGATAAATTGCGTATTTACCTCTATCATTTTCCGCAAGTCTCGCAGGTTCCCATCTCTGTTGATTTGGTAGTGCGTTTAAAAAAAGAATTTGGACCTATTATTGCTGGTTTAAAAGATTCGTCTGGTGATTTTTCACAATCTGCCGCATTCGCGCAGGCCACAGGCGGAAAAGAGAAAGATTTTGACGTCTATCCGTCTTCGGAGGCATTTTATTTTAAGGGAATTGATGCTGGTTGTGCTGGTGTTATTTCAGGCTCAACAAACGTATTTGCAACACTTGTTCAAGCCGCCATAAAAGCCTCTGACGGACCAGACAGCAAGGAATTTAAAAGGGTAGTTGAAGCGCGCAGTTTTATAGGCGGGTTTAATTTAATGGCAGCGATGAAATCAGCAGAAGCCAATCGGATTGGAGATGCGGATTGGGAGCGGCTTGCACCACCATTGCGCCAATTAAAACCGGAGGAAAAGCGAAAGCTATATTCTGGTTTATCAGAAATTTTTGCGAATTAGGAGGGGATAGCAATGGATGGACAGATAGATAAGGTAACTCGGAAAAGCGACCATATTGAAACATCTCAGAATTTAGATGATTTCAAAAACTGGCCTGCAGAATTAATCGAAGAAATGAAGCAAAGCCACAATAATGGGTGCGTTGGGTCTATTTTAGTGTCGGAGACGCCTCAGGTTAGGGTATGGCATTTAAGATTGCCTGCTGGCTATCGCTGTCCATTTCACCGCCATGTAAATCCTTATTTCTGGAGTTCACATAATGATGGCCGTGCTCGTAATTATTTTTCATCAGGGGAAATCAAAGATGTAAAGCATTTTGCAGGTGAAACCAGACATTTTCATTATGGTGAAGATGAATATATGCTTCATTCAGTTGAAAATATCGGTGATACCGAATTATTATTCACAACGGTTGAATTTATCGATGGAGATAATGAACCACTGGAAATTCCAGATGGATACCGCTTAAAAGAGCCAACTATCTAGCCAGATTGCTAAGCATCATTTTAGAGTAACCATAGGATAGATAAATGTCAGATGTAACATATTCAGAAAAGATGCCTGTTCCTGAAAATATGAAAGCTTGGGTGCTTGGAAATCCAGAAGAGCTTGTGCAAATCTCTAAGCCGGTTCCTGTTCCTGCAAAAGCAGAGGTACTTATTCGCATTGATGCAATCGCAATTTGTGCAACAGACCTTGAAGTGATGAAATATGGCACACCTGCAATGATTGAAGGCGGGGATCCTTTTAACAAAAATTTCACACCTGGACATGAATATATGGGAACGGTTGCTGCATTAGGACCGGGGGTAGATGAATTTGAAATTGGTGACAGAGTAACAGTTGAAATTCACGCTGGTTGCGGCCAATGTAAAAGATGTCGTTCTGGTATGTATACATCCTGTCATAATTACGGGTTGAATTATAGGGATATGAATAAAGGCCATCGCGCCAACGGCTTTACCTCCCAAGGTGGTTTTTGCCAATATGCCATCAATAATATCAACACCATGATCAAAGTGCCTGATGATATGAGTGATGAAGTTGCAACCTTGGTGGTGACAGCTGGCACATCCATGTATGGATTGACCGAACTTGGCGGCCTTGTTGCAGGGGAGTCTGTTGTTGTGATTGGCCCTGGGCCGATTGGATTGCTTGCTGTTGCAGTTGCAAAGTCACTTGGGGCATCACCAGTTATACTTGTTGGTACCCGCGAAAACCGGCTTGAAATAGGACGTAAGCTTGGCGCTGATATTATTCTTAATGCAAAACAAGTTGATGTTGAAGCAGAGGTAAAAGCAATTACCGGAAAAGGCGCTGATTACGTTATTGATTGTGCAGGCTCAGAAGAAACTGTAAATCAATCTGTGCATATGACTAATAGAGGCGGCAAGGTCTGTCTGGCAGCCTTTCCAAAAAATGCAGTAACGTTTGATATTGGGTATTTAGCGGTTAATAACATTTATCTGTATGGAATACGGGGTGAGGGTAAGTCAGCAACTCACCGTGCAATGGCATTTATGGCTGAAAAGAGATTTGAGGCAAGCCTTGTGCATACACATACATTTGATATGAACGATTTACCTGAAGCAATCCGATATGCCAGAGACAGAGTAGATGATGCTATAAAAGTGGTGGTGACAAACAGCTATTAGTATTACTCCTAACGACCTTTTTTACGGTGTTCTATAAATATGTTAGAGGAGATAGTTTTGCATGAAAACACACGCTATAATTCTTGAAAGTCAGGGTGGTCCTGAAGTAATGCAGCTCAAAACGATTGAGATAGCAGAGCCGTCTGAAGGCGAGATATTAATAGAGCAGACAGCAATCGGCTTGAATTATATGGATGTATATCAGCGCTCTGGATACTATAAAATGCAGACACCAATGCATTTGGGGCTGGAAGCAGCTGGTACTGTTATTAAGCTTGGATCTGGGGTTACTCATTTGAATGTGGGTGACCGGGTTTGTTATGGCCCTATTCTTGGCGCTTATGCAAAACATCGACTTTTGCCAGCAGCACGAGCTGTAAAAATCCCTGAAACAGTCTCTGACAAGCTTGCGGCGGCTATCTTGATGAAGGGAATGACAGTTGAATATTTGCTTTGTAGAACCTATCGGGTTCAAGCAGGCGAGACTGTTTTATTCTATGCAGCATCTGGCGGGGTTGGGCATCTCGCAGGTCAATGGGGCAAGCATATTGGCGCAACCATGATCGGTGTGACATCAGGCCCTGAAAATTGTGCTTCCATATTAAAGTTTGGCTATGATTATGCTTTGGACAGAAAGAGCGATAATATAGCACAAAGGGTGCATGAAATAACAGACGGTAAAGGAGTTCCAGTGCTTTATGATTCTGTTGGAAGGGATAGTTTTCAGGCCTCTCTTAACTCTTTGTCGCCGCGTGGATTTTTTATCTCATTTGGAGCAACTACAGGAGAAGCGCCTGCCGTCACACCTTCGCAGTTGCAGCATAATGGCTCATTGTATTTTTGCCGTCCATCGCTTGCTAATTATGTGGGCACCACTGAGGAATTGCAAATGTCCGCTAACACCGTTTTTGCACTATTAGTTGACGGTGTCTTAGACGTATCAATCGATAGAGAAGAGAGTCTGTCAAATATTATAGAGCTTCATCGCGATTTAGAGGCAGGAATAACAACTGGCTCAACCATAATCATTCCGTGATGTATAACAAAAGGGTGTTTCAATGCCCTATTATAATTAAATTTATAGCAGGGGTTGATTAATGCCAGTATCTTATCTTGAACATTATTTAATTGTCGCAAAGTCGTATCAGGCGAGCTGTGATTGGTATGTATCAAACCTTGGAATGAGGGTCGGACCTCACCCAGATTTTGGGCCAGACGTTGAGGTAACATGGCTTTATATTGGTGATCATGACATTATTCATATCGTGCCACCAAGAGAGCGTGAGGCCAGCGACGATACGCCAATTAGCTTCTCTGAAGAGGATATTGCAAAAGGTGGAAGGCCTATTCATCATATTGCGTTTCGTGCTTCAGGCCGAAAACAAATGATTGAGACGTTTAAAAAGAACAACACGCCCTTTATTGAGCAAAAAGGTAAAAATGCGACATTAATACAGATATTCGTGCGGGATCCAAATGGAATAACAGTAGAGCTTAATTTTCCAGCTGAGGAAATGGACGAGACAGAAACCTTGCCTGTAATGTCATTAAAACCTAACTAATTGCATTTTGATTAGCGCCCCAATCATTATTTTGTGAATTCGCCTGCTTCTAGAATAACCAATTCTACCTCGCCAGCGCCGTATTTTCGATTGCTAGCTGCTTCTTGGTATTCATCGGACGCCCAACATGCTTCTGCAGCCTTTAGAGATGGAAATTCAATTACCACAAATCTCTCAAACTTTTTGGGGCCTTCTAGAATTTGAAAATCTCCGCCTCTTGCTCGTATTTTTCCGCCGTGAGATGCAATGATTTCGGGCACTCTGTCGGTATATCTTTTATAGGCAACAGGATCGTTAATTTTTGAGCGGGCCAACCAGAAAGCAGTCATTAAAATCTCCAAAAAAAATTAAATATAGTCATTATATGTGTTAAACATTATTCTTTTGTTGCTTACAACAATTAAAACGAACGCTTATGTGCTTTTTGATGAAGATGATTATTCTGAACTGAAATTAAATTAGAGAATTATTGTAGGTAATTTACCTAATTTTGGTTTATCTATTTTTGGTGATTTCAGTTATGCTATTTTAAATCTGTTACATCTAAGGCAGACCAAATGCCATTGATATAAAATTGGAATTTAGCAAAATGCAGTTTGAGACGATACTAACAGAAATTGAAGAAAATATAATGCTGGTTACCTTAAATCGGCCAAAGGCTCTCAATGCCTTAAATAGACAATTAGCAGACGAAATACTCTCTGCATTGCGTATCGCAGATAATAACCGGGAAATCGGGTGCATCATAATAACGGGGTCTGAAAAAGCATTCGCTGCAGGTGCCGATATCAAAGAAATGCAACAACATTCATTTACAGAACTGTATGATTTAGACTGGTTCTCACAATGGGATCAACTCTCCCAAATACGCACGCCCATTATTGCAGCTGTCTCAGGTTTTGCTTTAGGGGGAGGGTGCGAGCTCGCTTTAATGTGTGATTTTGTACTTGCCTCAGAGACAGCAAAATTTGGACAACCAGAAATTTCACTAGGGATTATGCCTGGTATAGGCGGCAGTCAGCGTCTAACCAGAATAATTGGAAAATCAAAGGCAATGGAAATGTGCCTTACCGGGCGGTTTATGGATGCGCAGGAAGCCGAAAAAGCTGGGCTGGTAGCCAGAATAATCCCTCAAGAAACCTTGTTAGAAGATGCCAAAAATACGGCAAAGAAAATAGCTGGATTTTCAAAGCCAATAGTTCAGATGGCGAATGAATCAGTGAATAGATCTTATGAGACAAGCTTATCAGAAGGGCTTAAATTTGAGCGAAGATTATTCCATGCGATGTTTTCAACATTTGACCAGAAAGAGGGGATGACAGCTTATATTGAAAAACGACAAGCTGTGTTAAAGGACAAATAACAAACCAATCATAATTGGCTTTCTTAATCTTGGGACTATGTATTAATATCCAGAGTATTAGTATCCAGAAAGTTTACGCTAAATCTTCACTTAATATCGTCATTTGGACGTGATAGCAAACATCGCCATCTTCATCATCCTTAAAGACTATCCCAAGTGT
>JAACDT010000194.1 GCA_009936885.1 Alphaproteobacteria bacterium | reverse complement strand
GGGTCGCTGATTACGCTGCTCTCCATGATAATTTTATGTGTGGCTGCTTATACTGGCAACCTCACCCCTGCTGCGATTGCACTTCCATGCGGCTTGTTCGGGTTTGGCAATGGCATTCTTATCTCAAATGCAACAATTGGTGCCATATCTGCCGCAGGCAAATATGCAGGGACTGGTTCTGGTTTTACCGGAGCTTGGCAGATGATTGCTGGCGCAGGGTTTGGTGCGTTAATCGTAGCATTAGGCGGAACGTTAAGTATGCTAGTTACGGTTATTTCAATCATCGGGATTTCTTTTATATCCATCATTTGCCTATCATATGCGTTTATACACCGTAATAGATTGGCAGATAATTAAATGTTTGGCACTAAATGACTTGACAGGGATCTCTACTTTTGATTCATTGTGATTACAGGATGTTGTCAAGATGTTGTATAGCAAATTTGTATGTGCCTACTATACATAGGGCTAAGGATATAGGGTTTAGGTAATGGCATTGCCATCGAAGTCTGCAAAAAATATTCACAATAAGTCTATGTTGAAAAGGCTATCGGAATATTTCCCCCTTTTTTCAAAAAATAAATTAGTAGTTAATTATTTTAACATCTCAGCAGAGATGAAATCATATCGTAAACAAACTCAGCAGAAGTTACTGGACTCACACTATGTAAGCTCAGAGCTTTTTGAGACAGTAATGGATGCGTTTGATGATATAGAATTTGAAAATTTTGAGGCAGAGGCAAACACCTCATTAATAGATACATCATTAATAGATGGTGAGAGCGCTCCAGATGTGATTAAGGATGGGGAGTTTACGATTATATTCAGTAAGAAAAAAGCGGCTAAAGCTCTAAAAACCAAAGCTCCTAAAGATCCAAAATCAGCTGAAGATAATCGCCAACAACCGCTTCCTAATATTGCGGGTTAATTGTTAGATTTGTTGCATTCCATTATATTAAAAGCAGCTTTTGGCGAGTATGGTCGCCAAAGCACTATCTAACGAAATTCCTATATCATTAACTTTATTTACACTTTTTATTAGCAAGATAAGCACACTAATTCCTTATCTTGGTCGCTATTATGCACGTTTACCTACGATAATGGGTATGAAAGTGCGTTATTCTCTGCCGACCCATCATTAAGTTTTGGTGTGGATTTGAATTACCGACTAAAGGGCGCTTTACTAGTTTCAACCTCTATTCTAGATTTTGCCAGAATTGGGGGCGCTATATCAGAGAGACCGTGCAGAGATAGTTTTTCGCGTCAATTCCATTGTGGCACTGGCCTTGCTTGGACAGACTCAAAGGATAGCCACATTATCAATACCTCCACCACCCAATTTAAATTACAGCTTAGGCTTTTATTTTAATTTTTAGGGCTCGACAAAGCAGATAAAATCACTCACAAAACCTCTTCTAAAAAGTGACGGCCAAAATTTATGACAGATATTATATTTCTAGATGGTGGTTTGGGACAGGAAATCCATCACCGCTCCTCAAATCCTAACGCACATCCTTTATGGTCTTTGCAAGTCATGTATGATGAGCCAGAACTGGTAACGCAGGTGCATTATGATTTCATAAAAGCAGGCTCCAAGGTACTCTCACTCAATAATTATACAGCAACCCCCCAAAGGCTACAAAAATACGGAAATCCTGAGCAATTTTCTAATAGTCATAAACTTGCAGCTTCTGTTTTATCGCAGGCTATTAAGCAAGCAGATATCAACAGGTGCGAAATTGATATTGCTGGCAGTTTGCCGCCTCTGGTGGCAAGCTATGTTGCTTCAGAAGCTCTTGATTTTGAGACTTCAGTGGAAAATTACAAGGCGCTGATTGCCGTTCAAAAACCCTATACAGATTTGTTTTTAATAGAAACGATGTCCAATATTTCTGAGGCTAAAGCCGTTATTACTGCATTAACGGAATTTAAAGAGCATGCATTGGTTGGAATGACTATTTGTGATGATTTCTCAAATACGCTTCGCTCAGGCGAAGCTCTTGAATTAGCAGTAGCGGAAATCTTGGCAACAGGTGCATCCGCATTAATGCTTAATTGTAGCTATCCAGAAGCAATTGATAATGCGCTCCCAATTTTGGCAGCTTCTGGAGTGCCGTTCGGTGCTTATGCCAATGGATTTACATCTATTAAGGCGCTCACCCCTGGCGCGACTGTTGATAATCTGACGGGGCGGCAAGACCTATCCAAAAAACGATATGCTGAACATGTGCTTAAATGGCTGGATTTAGGGGCTACTATCATTGGTGGGTGTTGCGAAATAGGACCTGAATATATCAGATACCTGCGAGATGAGTTAGAAAATAACGGGCATCATCTTGTCTCAGCTAGGCAGTCTGGCATTCTAACTGGAACTTTTAATTCATAACCCTCTCAGATTCCTTGCATTTATTCACTATGCGCTAGCAATATAAACCAATTATGTGGTTTAACTAAAATCCAAATACCAGAAATGCTGTGTTTTAATTACCATGTTAAGAATTTCCAATATCTCATTTTCCATTCAGGGAAAACCGCTCTTTGCGGATGCTAGTGCTGTTGTACCTACAGGCCATAAGGTTGGTATTGTGGGGCGCAATGGTACCGGAAAAACAACCTTATTCAAGCTGATCAAAAAATCACTCTTGCTTGATTCAGGTACAATAGAGACCCCAAGCTATTTCAAAATTGGCGGTGTAGAACAAGAAGCCCCTGCCAGCAATACATCGCTAATTGACACCGTATTAGAGGCAGATACAGAACGCACGCAGCTTTTGGCAGAAGCTGAGACTAGTGAAGATGTCCAAAGAATTACCGATATTCATCAGAGATTAGATGATATAGAAGCTTATTCCGCAGAAGCTAGGGCAGCATCAATTCTAGCGGGGCTTGGCTTTGATAATGTAGCCCAAAGCAGGCCCTGTCATGAGTTCTCAGGTGGATGGCGGATGCGGGTGGCGCTTGGCGCGGTATTATTCTCAAAACCAGATTTACTATTGCTCGATGAGCCAACTAACTATCTGGATTTAGAAGGCGCATACTGGCTTGAACAGTTTCTTGCTAAATTTCAAAACACGGCATTAATTATCTCCCACGATAGAGAGTTATTAAACAAGTCGGTTGACGGTATTCTGCATCTCAATAATCTAGGTCTTACTTACTTTACAGGAAGCTATGACCAGTTTGATTCAGAAAGACGCGCAAAGCTGGAGCAACAACTATCAATGAAGCGCAAACAAGATGCCCAGCGGCTTCATATTCAGAGCTTTGTTGATAGGTTTCGTGCCAAAGCATCAAAAGCAAAGCAAGCCCAATCACGCATTAAATTACTTGAGAAAATGAAGCCGATTGTTGCCCTTACCGAAAATGCAGTAGCTGGATTTTCATTCCCAACCCCCGCAGAATTGCGCCCTCCCCTTGTGGTC
>JAACDT010000193.1 GCA_009936885.1 Alphaproteobacteria bacterium | reverse complement strand
TAGACAAGCAGTTTTTTTGGCACACAGCCCCGAATAACACATGTACCGCCGGGTCTGTCAGCTTCGATAACCGCAACACGGGCACCATGCCCTGCTGCGATACGTCCGGCCCTCACCCCCCCAGACCCTGCGCCAATAACAATAAGATCGTAATCGTAATCTGGGGCAGTCTCTGCTGCGTTCATGATATAGTCCTTTCGAATCTGCCCTTCACATTTCAGCCGGTGAACATAGAAAGGGAAGATATTTATGCTTAATACACAGCATTGGTGGCAAAAAAAGCTCAATAAATGATGTTGCATTTTTCGGAGAAAATTTCAAGACAATCAGCTAGAATTCAAGAGGGTTGATTTATCCACCTTAAAATTGAAAATTCTTTTAGTGGGTAGAGAGCCATGGGATATTGCTAATCAATTTCCAGTAGAACGACCAGAAGAAGGATAATAAAACTTACGGAGCCTCAGGCACTAGTTTGCATTGAAACAACCGCTGAGCCAAATACCATAAAAATAATCACTGCGGCCAAGATTAAATTGATTGCGCGTTTGGCTCTCGGAGTGAGATTAAGACTATTTACCTTAACGCCAGCATAGAGCCATATTAGATGCCCTGGAACCCAAACAATATTTGCTACTATTACTTTGATAATTACCTCATTTACTGGATTAAAAGAAAGTAATGGAAAACCGAGAAAAAGTGCAGACATCGTCAAATATGCTTTTGGATTAAAAAGCATCAACATAATTCCATCATGGCATCTTGGCACCTTGCTGCTTAAAATACCCAATTCTGTTCCAGCAAACCCAATACGCACGGCTAAGTAGGTAAAATAAATAAGCGATAGTAAAAAAAGAGCCCCACGTAATAAAGGAAATTCCATTAACAGTGCACTAAGACCGCTAAAAACAATGAGAGCAGTTAGATTAGCACCAAGATAAACACCGACAGTAAAACTTATTCCAGCGCGATAGCCAAAAGCCGACCCAATACCAAAAATAGTGAGCAGACCAGGACCAGGAATTGCTGTAAGAACAATAACTGCAAGTATATAAGAAAACACTAATCACCTCATATAGCTTCGCTCAACCCACATATTTGCTAGAAGGAATTATGTCGGAAAGGTAAGGTACCATGCCAGAATTTTGGTATTTATCAGTTTTTTTGTTTTAAAATTTATGCTTACATAGGACTAAATTAAATCCAATTCTTGCTGCATCAACGTTAGCTCAAACTGAATTAATATTATACGGTGCCAGTTATTTTTTCGTCAAAATATTCAAGCACCGCCGTACAATCTTTATCGCCATAACCAGCCTTGGCGGCAGAATCAAACAGCTTTCTGGCAAGTATGCCAAAAGAAGCATTGCCTTCAAAATCATTAAACATGCTTATAGCCATGGATAAATCTTTGATTCCCATATCCACAGAAAAATCAGCGGAAGTATCTCCTCGAAGAACTTTTTTTGGGTAATTGGTCTGCAATTGCCCTCGACCAGCAGCAGTGTTTTGCAACAAGTCAACAGTCAGCGGCCGATCTAGACCAACAGCTTTTGCCAATGCCAGCACCTCACCTGTTAATACGTGATTAACCATACTCATATAATTATTTATCAGTTTTAGTCGTAAGCCAAATCCTGTAGGCCCTGCATGGATCACACGTTGTGTTAAGGAGGCTAGAAGTTCGGCGGCACGCTCCAAATCATCGACATCGCCACCAACAAGAGCAATCAAATCCCCCGTTGCCGCTTCAGCCGGCGATAAACAAACTGGTGCGTCAATCAAAGTAGCATTATGAGTCTTAATACGCTCCGCTTGTTGCTCGAGTAGCTTCACCTCGCCAGTAGACATTTCAATTATGAGGTCACCAGGCGTTATTTCAGAAACAGCCCCCTCTTCACCAAAAAGCACAATATTAACATGGTTGCTGGTTGGCAGCATAGTAACTAGACGTGAACATAACCTCATAACCTCAGCCGGTGATTTGGTCATCAAGCAACTATCATTGTTAGCCAGAGGTTTGCACCTTCCTTGGTCAATATCATAAAGGGCTAGATTAAATCCATTTTTCAAAAGGTGTTTTGCCATTAATGAGCCCATGACGCCAAGACCTATGAAACCAATTCTTTCGGATCTCTTTATCAATTTACCAAGCCTTGTTTAACTTTTTTGATTATATCGTCTGCTGCAAGGCCATATTTTCTAAAAAGGAAGTCTCGGCTCCCGCCTTCGGCAAAGCAGTCTTGAACGCCAACACGAAAAAATGGGCGGGCAATATTATTTGTAGCAATGATTTCAGAAATAGCGGAACCCAGACCGCCAATAATTGAATGATTTTCTGCAGTAATGACAACCTTACTTTTCGAAATCTCACCTAGAATACCATCAATATCTATTGGCTTGATGCTGGCACAATCTACAACTGTTGTATTTATTGAATATTTTTTTAATTCTTGTGAGGCTTGCAATGCTATTTCTACCATAAGTCCAGTTGCAAAAATTACTGCATCGCTACCGTTAGAGAGCCGTCTAATCTTCCCAATTTCCCATGATGGCGAGTCTGCGGAATTTGAGCAATGAGTGTTTGCGCGGTATAGCCTAAGATAAACAGGCCCGTGATGAGCCAACGCAGCTTTCACGGCATCTTGATAATCTGAAGGGCTTGCAGGTTCCAGAACTACCATATTTGGAAGAGCGCGCATCAAAGCTATGTCATCTATTGCTTGATGAGACACGCCAAGGAGAGAATCGATGCCTGGCATGAAACCAATAAGTTTCACATTGGTTTTAGGGTAGGCGACTTGCATAGCGATCTGGTCAAAACTACGACGTGTTAGAAAAACTGCAAAGGAATGAAGGAATGGTGTAAAACCAGCTCTTGCAAGGCCGGCCCCAACGCCTACCATATTAGCCTCAGCAATACCTGCCATAATGAACTGTTCAGGCAGATAGTCACGTATAAGATCTGTTTCTGTTGGTGCAGTTAAGTCAGCACTAAGAGCCAAAATTGAACTATCATTGCGAGCAGCTGATAACAACGCCTCACCATAATACTTTGGAATAGGCTTTTCCAAATCCTGCTGTTTTACCGAAAAATCATCAAGATGACGAGCCTCTGACTGAGTTGATTTAATATCATCTTCAATCATGTTTTGCCTCCAGGCAATTTAAGGCATCCAGCGCCGCTCTTTCTGGCAATACCATATTATGGCTCTTTTTCCCTTCTAGAAAGGGAACTCCTTTCCCAGGGATGGTGTTAGCAATAATACACGAGGGTCGAACAGTATCTTTTTTAGCCGCCTCAAAACTAGAAAAAATATCCTCAAAATTATGTCCATCAATTACCGTAGTCTGCCAACCAAAATCTCGAAACTTGGCATCTAAAGGGTCTATTGTGGCCACATCGCGAACATCCCCCTCTACCTGCATATAATTTAGGTCTATAATCATTATGAGATTTGATAGTTTATGGGTGGCTGCAAAAATAGCTGCTTCCCAAACCTGTCCCTCCTCAAGTTCTCCATCACCAAGCATTAGGTAAATATTTGAATCACGTTGCTGCCTCTTGACACCCATGGCAATGCCAGCTGCAACTGATAACCCCTGACCAAGTGACCCGCATGTGCATTCAACAAGAGGTGCCAGCCGCTCAGAAGCATTGATTTCCAGTGAATTACCGTCAAGACAATAATCAGAAAGCCTGTTTGGGTCCATCAAACCGGCTCTGGCTAAGGTGGCATAAAAGACTGCAGTATTATGAGCCGTTGATAAAATAAATCTGTCGCGGTCTAACCACTCTAAATCAGTTTTGTCAAAACGGAGCTCTTGAAAATAGAGATAAGTAAAAAGATCTGCGGCGCCGAGCCCCTGCTGTACATAGCCTTGACCATGTCGCGCAACCATCTGGACTACATCCTTTCGGATAACTTTGGCCCATTCTGCTAGCTGTTCTGAATTTGCACGATTATCTTTTTTCAAATAACTTCAACCTCCTTTTTTAATTTA
>JAACDT010000192.1 GCA_009936885.1 Alphaproteobacteria bacterium | reverse complement strand
ATGTTAGTAATCTGTCAGATATGCAAAATATAATCGAAGAATGCAGTAGGCATTATGGGCCAATTGATTGTGCTATTCTAAATGCTGGCAAATATGTGCCTCTTGGCGGCGCAGATATCAATTCAAACGAATTTTATGATCATATGATGGTGAATTATATGGGGGTTGTGCATGTGCTTGATTGTTTAATACCTACATTCAAAAACACAGGCTCTGGACATATTGCCATTATGGGCTCAACGGCTGGCTATAGAGGGCTGCCACGTTCTGCAGCTTATGGGCCAACAAAAGCAGCTCTTGCCAATTTGGCAGAGGCTTTGTATTTGGATTTAGAGCCTTATGGTATTAAAGTTCAAATTATAAGCCCTGGATTTGTGGAAACTGAAGCAACAGCCGTGAATGATTTTAAGATGCCTCAAATTATTTCAGCAAGCACAGCAGCAACTAAGATTATCAAGGGACTATATAGCAACCAGTTCGAAATTTGTTTTCCGGCTGGTTTTGTATGGGTCATGAAGCTTCTTAGCGTATTACCTCATGCTCTCTACACTCCTATCATAAAGTGGATTACTAAATAATGGCTTCTCAGTCTCAACACCCCATTCATAATTACGCGTTATTATTCTCACAATTAACGCCTGATAATTTGCCAGAAATCGCCAAATTAGTCTCAGCTGACATGGTGTTTTCCGATCCCTTTAACCTGACCTATGGCAAAGATAAATTTATTCGCATTTTTCAGCATATGTTCGATGTGATGGAAAATCCTAAATTTGAAATTCTAGATGTCAGTATTTCTAGCCGGGCTGGATATATCAAATGGCGATTAACTGGAAAGGTGAAAAAATGGAAGCAGATTCCAATAGATATCACTGGCATTTCAGAGGTTATAAATGACGAATCAGGTCGAATTACAGCTCATTATGACCATTGGGATAGTGCAAGCCAATTATTAGTATTTATTCCAACGATAGGCTTGCCAACAGCTTGGTTGTTGAATTTATTCAGATTGAAATAGTCAACGCACAATCAGGTGCTTTTAACCACTATTTGCAGCCCGCATCACTGGCTGAGATACCATAGCCTCATCTGTTTTGATAAAGGTTATAAAAACCTCGCCAAGCAAAAGACCATATTTCTTTACCTTAGCGTTATTTAACATTATGAGCGGCGTTTGCTGGATCATCACATCTTCAAATTTAACCTTAATTTTTCGGTTAAACATTTTTAGATTAAAATAATACTGCCAGCTTAAATGAGCATCTGTTAATTTGCCAACAGCCTGACCGCAAACATCATCGCACATACCAACATAGGTGCTCTGGCCTGATTTTTGGATTTCCCAACGTCTTAATTCCTGCTCGCCATCGTCAAATACAAAATATTCATCTAATGCAAAACCAGTAGCTGTTTTCTGGCCTGTAATTGAAACGTTAAAGCGTCTTCTTATAATACCAAACCTGTCAATAAATACACCAGTTGCTTCGATATCACCTACAAAATAATTTTCTGGAACGAATCTATCAGATAAGGTCATATCGGAAATTTGGCTCGCAAACTCATTCATTACAACAACCACCCTGTTTTAATGTATGTAATATATACGGTGCGCCAATTCATTTGGTTCAATAGATATGCTAAATTGTTACACCTCTGTTTGGGTATTGATGATGATTGACCGTTCTTGGACGATTTTTTTTGTTATTTAGATTTTTTTACGTAAACATTTATGATTGGCGTGACTTATATTTTATGAGTAATAAGCATCTGTTTAACATCGATAGTGCCGCCTCTAAACCCGCCTTCACAATAGGCTAGATATAACTCCCACATTTTGAAAAAACGTGTATCAAATTTTGTATCATTTGCTAAAATTGGCCAAGCTTTGATAAAGCGGTCTCGCCATTTTTCTAGCGTTTTGGCGTAATCTAGACCAAACCCGTAGCTATCATTAATCTGTAATCCTGCTTTGCTTATCGGGTTTTGGAGCGCTGAAATAGAAGGCAGCATGCCACCAGGGAAAATATAGCGCTGGATAAAGTCAGGACTATTTCGATATTTTAGAAATTCATGTTCGCTGATTGTGATAATTTGCAAGGCTGCTTTGCCGCCCTCTTTTAAAGACTGACCAATTTTATCGAAATAAACAGGCCAATATTGCTCGCCCACAGCTTCAAACATCTCAATTGAGATGATTTTATCGAATTTCTGGTTTAAATCTCTGTAATCTAATAGTTTTAATTCTGTCTTATCTGACAGGCCTTGTTTTTGCATGCGCTTGCGTGCAAATTCGTATTGTGCATTGGAAATTGTAATACCAGTTACGTGGGCATTAATGTTCTTGGCTGCAAATTCCATAAATCCGCCCCAGCCGCACCCTATTTCAAGAACCCTATCTCCAGGTTTTATATCGGCAAGCTCTGCTATTTTGCGATATTTATTTTGCTGGGCCTCGGTAAGTCCTTGCTCCTCTGAAGCAAAAATAGCGGATGAATAGGTCATAGAAGGGTCGAGCCATTTTTTATAAAAATTATTACCAAGATCATAATGGTAGGCAATATTCTTACGAGAGCCAGATTTACTATTTCTATTAGCAAAGTGAATTATTTTTGACAATGCTTGTTTTAAGGGACTGTGATTTAGGTCTTTGCTTAGAAGCTCTGAGTGAAGCGAGCCTAACTCAATCAAGCTAGCAAGGTTATTACTCTCAATTTCGCCAGCCATATACGCCTCACAAAACCCGATTCTACCATTTTGAAGCATTTGTTTAACGCCAAGAGGAGAGGATAGGGTTATATCAGCTACAGGGCCGTTTTGCTTGCCTTTATAAGTGGCCCTATCTCCGCTAGGGAATGTAACTTGAAGCTCGCCAAGTTGAAGCTGTTCAAAAATTTTTCTAAGGGTTTTTACCCTAAAGCTTGTTAAAAGCTTGCTCGTCATTTAGTGCGCTTTCGGATTTGTGATTGGCTAATGGAAATATCTGGTGGAGTAGGCCTTGGATAATAAATGCATTTCTTTAAAAATAGTTTAACAGCTTCAAAATGTATCGATATTAGGGGTCTGAGCGGGAATTGTCTATTAGCAATTATGTGTTTTATAATGTCAATTGATGTTAGGGGGTATAAATTGCCGCGCATGGTTGCGGTTAAGGCAGGCTTAGTATCTTTTAGATAGCGAACAATTACAGAAAAGCTATTCCCTCGTCTTTTGTAAGAGAGCATATATTCTCCTTCATTT
>JAACDT010000033.1 GCA_009936885.1 Alphaproteobacteria bacterium | reverse complement strand
GTTACATACACCATTTGGGCAACGAGGAATAAAAATTGTACCCAAACCATTTTATGATCCTAAAAAAAAATTAGCTGTAGTGGGAAATTATACCGCCTCTAATAATAATTCTGGTCAAATTGTACCTTCGTAGCATAAAATAATTCACTCATCACAGTTATTGAAGCCCTAATGGGAGAGCCACAAATGACACCTAATAAAGAAGAAATTGTGCTAGAGGAGCTGTCTTCTGGAATTTTGCGGCTTACATTAAATGACGAAAAACGCAGGAACGCTTTATCGGAAAATATGCTTGATTTGCTTTATGCAAAAATGATGGCAGCTGCTGAAAATTCTCAGGTTAGGGTAATCATAATAGCAGCCAAAGGTGGGGTCTTTTGCGCCGGACATGACTTAAAAGAGATAACTCAAGCTCGCAATAGCGAAGATAAAGGTATCACTTATTTTAAAAAATTATTTGATAAATGTAGCGACGTGATGGAAGTAATTGTAACTCATCCCAAGCCCGTAATAGCAGAGGTAAATGGCACTGCAACAGCTGCTGGTTGCCAGATTGTGGCAAGTTGCGATTTGGCGATAGCATCACATTCTTCAAGATTTGCTACCCCCGGCGTAAATATCGGTTTATTCTGTTCTACTCCCATGGTTGCGTTGTCACGAAATGTATTAAATAAGCATGCCATGGAGATGCTATTGACAGGCGATATGGTTGATAGCAAACGAGCTGAGCAGATTGGACTGATTAATCGGTCCTGTGATGATGCGTTGCTCACCGAAGAGGTAAATGCAGTTGCAAACAAGATTGCCTCTAAATCTAGTTTAACCCTAGCTATTGGCAAAAAGGCATTTTACCAGCAATCAGAAATGACGCTTAGCAAAGCTTATCAATATTGCTGTGAAGTCATGGTGGATAATATGCTAAAAAGGGATGCTGAAGAAGGTATTTCAGCATTTTTAACAAAAAGAAAGCCAGAATGGCAGGATACATAATATAGCTTGAGAATAGGCAGGGCGTTTTTTTTATGTCAGATATTTATAGCCAGAATTTAGAGCGTACCCCTGCAAATTATCAACCGCTTACACCACTAACACTCCTGGAACGTGCTGCGAGTGTGTATCCATCCCGCATAGCTATCATTTATGAGGGGCAGAAATATAGTTATTCAGAATTTTATATTCGTTGTCGAAAGCTTGCCTCATTCCTCTCAATAAACGGGATTGGCCGGGGAGATACTGTTTCTGTAATGCTTGCAAATACGCCCTCTATGCTGGAGGCGCATTATGCTGTTCCAATGTGTGGCGGTGTTTTGCATGCTATAAATACAAGGCTTGATGCTTCTGCTATCGCATTTCAATTAGACCATGCTGAAAGCAAAATGCTTATAGCAGATACGTCTTTCTCTTCAATTGTATCAGAAGCCACAACCACAATGACAGGTAAACCAATAATCATAGATTATAACGATAAAGAGCTTCAACACGCATATCCTCAGATAGGTGAATATGATTATGAAGAAGCACTGCAAAGCGGAGATGAGGCCTTTGACTGGCTAATGCCAAAAGATGAATGGGATGCGATTAGTGTAAATTACACCTCTGGTACGACAGGCACTCCAAAGGGGGTTGTGTATGACCATCGCGGCGCCTATTTGCTTGCGCAGGGTAATATTGTCACCGCTTCGATTAAAAAACACGCTGTTTATTTGTGGACACTGCCAATGTTTCATTGCAATGGCTGGTGTTTTCCTTGGAGCATATCAGTTGTGGGTGGCATTCATGTATGTCTAAGAGAGGTGAGAGCAGAAGCTATTTGGCAGTTATTAAACCAACATAAGGTTACGCATCTTTGTGGAGCACCTATTGTCATGTCAACAATTATAGATGCTGAAGAAGAGGTAAAACAAACTCTTGAGGAACCGGTCGAATTTTTCACTGCAGCAGCACCGCCCCCTGAAAAGCTACTAACAGACATGCATAATGCTGGATTTAATGTCACGCACCTTTATGGCCTTACAGAGGTTTATGGCCCTGCTGTTATAAATGACTGGCATAGCGAATGGTCAGAATTACCCAATGCATCTCAGGCTACCCTAAAAGCGCGTCAGGGGGTGCGATATCATGCGCTAGAAGGGCTTGATGTATTTAATTCTGAAAAGATGGAGCCTGTCCCGCGCAATGGCAAAACAATTGGCGAAGTAATGTTCCGAGGAAATATCGTTATGAAGGGATATTTAAAGAATGCTTCTGCAACCAGAGATGCTATGAAGGATGGATGGTTTCATTCTGGCGATTTGGGGGTGGTTTATCCTGATGGCTATATTCAACTCAAAGATCGGCTTAAAGATATCATTATCTCTGGTGGCGAGAATATCTCATCTATTGAGATTGAAGAGGTGTTATATAAGCACTCGTATGTATCCGCGGTTGCTGTAGTTGCAGCTCCTCATGAAAAGTGGGGTGAGACTCCCTGTGCCTTTGTAGAATTAAAAACCGGATGCAGGCTTTCCAGCAGCGAGCTTAGAGAGTGGTGCAAACAGTATTTGGCAGGATTTAAACTACCAAATTTGTTTGTTTTTGGCCCTATTGACAAGACATCTACTGGAAAAGTTCAAAAGGTACAGCTACGCGCAAAAGCGTCTGAAATTGCGAAAGGTCAGTCTGCGAAGTGAAGTGTGAGCTACTACTTGATGCTTTTCGGGGCTCTGCGAGAATAATCCGTATCGTCGGACATCGCGGTGCGCGGGGTCTCTTCCCAGAAAATAGTATGGTTGGATTCGAGAATATTTTAAAAATAGGCGTGACCCTCATCGAATTAGATGTCGTATTTTCTAAAGATAAAACTCCCATAATTACCCATAATCACACCATCAACCCATCTACCAGTCGAGATGTTGATGGCGAATTTGTGAACAAGAATATTAAAGTCTCATCATTAACAGTTGAACAGATTAAAAACTACGAGATTGGTAGATTGGACCTCGATAGTGATTATGGAAAACGGTTTCCAGAACAAGCGCAGCTAGACGGCATTTATATGCCAACTCTTCAGGAATTATTTGAAAAAATGCAACAGCCTGAATTTGAACAAATGCGTTTGATGGTCGAAATTAAATCAGAACCTAATTATTCGAGCCAAGATAGAGCAAATATAGCTAGTCTTGTTACAAAACAAATAAGAGACGCTAATCTTTTAAACAAAGTTCTTTTGCATAGTTTTGACTGGCTTTTATTGAGCGAGTGCAAAAAAAAGGACCCAGAAATCACAACCTCGTTCTTGACAAAAAAAGGCTATCAAAATGAGACTGAAAACTATCAACCATTACAGATGTATATGCAGGATGCAGCAGGACATTCCAATGCTGTTCCCGAAAAAATTTGCGCGTTAGGTGGGTCTGTTTGGTGCCCCTATTTCAAGGATATAACTCATGATAGACTATTATCTGCTCGAGAAAATAACTTAATTGTGGTTGTTTGGACGCTTAATGAGCTTGATGATATTGAAGCTATGATTGAACTTGGTGTGGATGCCATCGTAACCGACTACCCAACAAAAGTTATGTCGGCACTGATAGCTAAAGCAAAACACTGGCAAAATTAAAAAACAGGGTTATAGCGGACCAAAATTCGGAGGCGAAATTCGGCGCTTTGATGCATTTTCATAGGTAGAAGCAATTGATAATAATGTATCTTCTGTCCCTGGCTCCGAACGAAATACAAGAGAGAATGGTAACCCTGGCTCTTCTATTTTGGTCGGTTTATCACTCGCTTTGGAGATATATTTAGTACCATCAGCGTTCAGTGTAAAAACAGGGTCATATGTTGTTGTAACAAACCCTGCTGGAACTAGTATTTCAGATAAACCTGCATTCGGGCCATATAAACTTTCTGGTCGCAAATTATGAATGGTGTCATATTGATGAGGCTGACCTATAATACCTGGTGCCCAAGGCGTATGAAGGCGAACAAAAGCATCTAGTTCATTCTCAATTAATACCATCATATCAATTCGTCTTAATAATTCGCGCAGCATAATGCGCTCATTCACACCCTGTCTGCCGTCAAGGTCGTTTCGTGGATCTGTCGTTTCTTCCCAATTCTTAAAGCCAGCACGCTGGTCGTCCCCCCAGAATTTAGATCTCGCATTTAATTTGGCCCAATTATCCAGTGTCTCATGGAAGCCAGCTGATTTCCAATCCTCTGCTCTGCGAAGTAGATACTGACTTATATGAAAACGAAAACTATTGGCTAGCTTTTGTTCTTGAATAGATGCAATCGTTAAATTGCGCGGCGGAGCAATGCTGCCCTCAGCAAGACCAACCATATAATCAATCGGATCTAGCCTGCCTGTTCCAAAAAGCTTTCCTGGAATAAATTCTGTTGGTTTTATAGCTGCTGCGAAATCAACAAAAACAGGGCTCCCTTGATTATCTAAACGAAAAAGTATGTCTGGCATAAAAACAGGAAGTAGTCGTGTTAAAGCCTTCCGAAAGTCAACTCTCATTGAACCCAAATCTGAATCCTGTTGCCATAAAGGGTCAGAAGATTGCAATAGACTAGCCCCAAGCTTCTGGCCAAGAATGTCTTTTATCTCGGTTATTGCAGCATCCACTATTGGCCTTTCCGTTACCGAGTCCTCAGGATAGACAAGCGATTCTGACACGAGGCCTAAACGCACTCCGTCAAGGGACGGATCAGATGTTTTAGTAGCAAGATTGCTGACAAAAGTACTTTGGATAATAGATGAGCGTGGGACGGTAGTGTAGGGATCTCGATCATCATAATAGCCTTGTTCTGGATCCTTTAAAGCATCTAAAATTTTTGCGCAATCAGGCAGTGATTTTCCGTTAACGCCTGTTCTATCGCAGTAAATATCAGCCCCAATAGCCCCTCCGTCAAACCCGATCATAGCCTTGTGAGGTAGAATAAGACTAATGGCATTATGGTTTGATGGTCCTCTGCATGAGGCTCTTGTTTCCTCGCCAAGGCTTGCCATAACTAAATTAGTGCTGACAGATACAGCAGAACCTGAACTTGAACCAAGAGAAGCAGCCCTTGTTGTGTCATAGGGATTAGAAGGATTACCGCCCCAACTTGAACGCTGATAGCCTAAGGTAGAGGGAAGTATTTTTGTGGGGCTGTGGTTACCGCCAGGGTCGCCAGCTCTTCCGTTATATTCAGTGTTTACTGCCTTAGCAAAAATGATGGCACCTTTGTCTCTGAGCTGCTTTACAAGCATGTGATCGCGCGCTGGAAAATCAATTTCATAAGCCGCATCAGCTCCTCCGGTTGAGCGCATATCCTTAGTATCGAACGGATCCTTAAACGAAAAAGTTACACCATACATTGGCATTTTTTCTAAATCTGGATTGCTACCAAACTCAGCATCTAATTCAGCTGCCCTCTCTAGCGCATCAGGTTGCTGCCTTAAAATCTCGCATACAGCAGGGGCATCGTCGGGGAGCGGGCCTTCAGAGGGATGTCTGTCATAATCTCCCCAACAAGTCACGGAGCGCTCACCACGGATATTGATAGTTGAAAGGCTGTTCACCTGTCCTGCATTTGGTATTCCTGCGATCATACCAATTTGCTGGTAAACGTCATTTTTTGATGCCGTTTTC
>JAACDT010000191.1 GCA_009936885.1 Alphaproteobacteria bacterium | reverse complement strand
TTATAGCTAAAAGGATATGTATTTAACGCATTATGTCACTTCATCACCTGACACGAAAAAAAGCAAAACCTCTTTATTTTACGCGCTCTGAGCTGTCTTCTATCTTGTCTGCCTATTCGGTGCGTGTTGCCTCTGGTGAATGGCGGGATTATGCCTTAGACCATATCAATGCCAGCGCAATGTTCTCAATCTTTAAACATGCCCACGAACATCCACTCCTTACAATTGAGAAAAAGCTGCTAAAGGGACAAGATAAATCTCAGTTCATTCTTCAAGACAAAAATAAAATATTGTTTAAAACAACCCGTCTGCCAGAACTTATTTCCTATCTTCACCGCCTCCCCCGGCTCATCAAAGGATAGCCCGAAGCAGAGGCTGACCGCTCTCTCACCCTTTTCATAGATATAAAAGCTGTTTCATCTTGCCTTAATAATAAGCATAATCTAAATTAGAACAAAACAAGAACATTGTAAGTTACATGGCATAAAATATGTGGGGGAGTTAAACAGTATAAAAATGGGGGCTTTCAAGGAAAAACATCTAAAAAAATCAGACCAGATAAAGCCTGTCACATTAGCACAGCTAGATGAGCAGTCTTTATATATATTTTGCTGGTGCAATCGTTGTGGGCATAATGCAGAGCTACCGCCTGCACCGCTTATCGACCGCCTTGGGCCACTTTTCCCCGTACCCGAGCTAGGCGTTCATATGCGCTGTAGCCATTGTAGCACTCAGGATGTTGCAACCCGGCCTGCATGGCCTGCTTATGGGGGGCAGATCGCACGCCATGGGTAGGATTCTTCTATGGACAAATTAAACTTGATGAGCCATCATCTCACCGCTGGAAGAGGCGAGATTACTGCTTAATACCTTATTACTGCAATCTAATCACTGTGATACAACCCTACAAAAGGGGCCTATTTATGACCTCCACCGAAATTGAAAAGCTACAGCGCTATTTACGCCATCGTTTTGGCAATAATGATATTTCATTGGTAAATCGCCCTGAAACAGGTGATTCTGTTGAATTCCAGCTCAATGGCGAAACTTTCGGTACTGTCTATCGTGATGATGAAGATGATGATGTTTGTTATAACATCAACATCATTGTCTTGAGCGAAGATCTAGATTAACAACGGGCGGCTTTATGCTAGCTGGCTAGCGCGCCCACTATCCAGCTTGTCTGAAACAGCATAATCGCTGCAAATCCAAGCATCAGAAAACCTGTTATCATATCAATAATACGCCAAGCACGCACACTCGTCATCAGCGGGCTTAGAAGATATGCACCATAGCCAAGAGCTGTAAAAAAGACAAAGCTGGCACTCATCGCCCCAAATGCAAATGCTCCTTTTTGTTCACCCGCATAAACAGATGACAGCGTCCCAATAAGCACAATTGTATCGAGATATACATGTGGATTAGCAAATGTCAGGATAGCGGCAGTGCTCAGGACAAGTTTCAAGCTAGAAACAGCATCTCCAGACAATGCCAAAACTGAGCTTCGGGAGGCTTCTCGTAAGCGCAAAATACCATACCCCCCAAGCCAAATAGCAGCACCACATAGCATGAAATCTGCATATTTCTGAAAGATAGGTTCCAGCAGCGTGCCAAAACCCAAAACCCCAAGGCATATAAGAAAAGCATCCGAGAAAGAACAAAACAGGATAAGCGGTAAAATATGCTGACGCTTTAATCCCTGCTGTAGAACAAATGTATTCTGAGCGCCAATAGCAAGAATTAACGATAGGCTAATCAAGAATCCAGCAAAAAAAGCAGACCCACCAAACAATATTATCCCCCTTGAAAAAGCCTCTAGCACGGTAGAATGCCATATCGATAGTCTATCCTTTAACTAACGATAAGTCAGCGATCAGTAAAGGAGAGGTATACCTCTCCTTTACCTTCATCGTGACCAAGGGGAATGATCATCGGCGAATAATTTTTACCAACCAGTGCGGTCAATAATTATCTGAGCTGCTGGTGATAATTTTGCAATTGTACTTATCGGAAGCTGGTCAACTTTAAATTGCCCCCAAGACGCAACCTCATTATCGGCTGGAACAGCTGGATTAACAGGATATTCATAATTTACAGAGGCATAAATCTGCTGGGCTTCATCACTTGTGAGCCACTCAAGAAAGGCCATAGCTTCTTCCTTATTATCCGATGTTTTCACAATACCACCTGCTGAAATATTCACATGCTGTCCGCGGTCGTCCTGATTAAGAAAGATTAGGGTGAGTGCCTTTGCCCAGTCCTGCTGTTCTGGCTGTTTATTATTGAACTTCATTTTGCCAAAATAGTAACTATTCATGATAGCAACATCACATTCGCC
>JAACDT010000032.1 GCA_009936885.1 Alphaproteobacteria bacterium | reverse complement strand
TGTCTATCTCCGATAATCAATTCTCGCTGGCCACGCCCAATAGGAATAAGACTGTCAATGGCTTTTAAGCCAGTTTGCATTGGCTCAAACACAGATTGGCGAGGCATAATACCAGGTGCCTTAACTTCCACTCTGCTTCGCTTAACATCTGTAATAGGGCCTTTACCATCAATCGGATTTCCAAGCGCGTCAACAACGCGCCCAAGCAAGCCCATTCCAATAGGCGTATCAACAATTGTTTCTGTACGCCGTACCACATTGCCTTCTTGAATGCCGCGGTCCTCGCCAAAAATCACTACACCGACATTATCTGTCTCAAGGTTAAGGGCCATGCCTTTAACCCCATTATCAAACTCTACTAATTCTCCAGCTTGAACCTGGTCAAGGCCATATACACGGGCAATACCATCTCCGATTGACAAAACCCTGCCAACTTCGGCTACTTCAGCTTCGTTTCCAAAATTAGAAATTTGCTCTTTTAAAATTGCTGAAATTTCAGCTGCACGGATATCCATTATGCAACACCCTTCATGGCCGATTCAAGCCGGTTCAGTTTCGTTTTAAGTGATGTATCGAACATACGCGATCCGATACGAATTACAAGTCCGCCAATCAAAGAGGGATCCACCCGCATCACAAGCGACACATCTTTCGCATCAGCAAGAGAAATAATAGATTCCTGAATCTTGGCTTGGCGCTTATCATCTAGTGGGATAGCAGATACAACTTCTGCTGATATTTTTCCGCGCCTATTATCAACTTCTTTTATAAAAGCGGAGATGATAGAGGAGATTGCAAATAACCGCCCATTCTTTGCAATTGTGCCAATAAATTGAATGACTAAGGCATTAGCCTTCGCTTTTTTTAATAGATGCCCAACCGCGGCTGCTTTTTTATCCGCTCCGAACACAGGAGAATAAATCAGCGTTTGAAGATCTGCATTATTATCTATCAATTCGTTAAACGAATTCAAGTCAAGTAATATATCGTCAACTTGTTTAGCCTCTGTCGCCAGCTGGTATAAAGCTGAAGCGTATCTTCCTGCCAAACCTGCGGTTATTGAACTCACATTACCACCTTTTTACGATTAATCCACGCATCCTAATCGATACACAGAACGAGTTGTGAAATATCTACATGGTGAGCTATCATACACATGCAGTAAAGGCAAGTATTTGTGTTTAAAATTACGCCAAAAAATGACGATATTCCTGTTCTCGGAATATCTACATAAAATTATAGGGATCTATATCTATTTGCCTTCTGATGGTGGACGGCATTGTAATGCTAGCGTTCCAACTTTTTATGATTTTTTGAATATTTACCTGTTTGGGCGCATTGATTAAAAAACGAACTCTATAACGACCCTTTATCTGATAAATAGGCGCTGACGCTGGTCCAAAAATTTGAACATCCTCAAATTGTGGTTTATGGCTGGCTAGTGTTTTCACATAGTCCGCAAGCGCTAATTCATTAAGGCTAGAATAGATTATGGCTGCTAGTCTTTTATAGGGCGGCATATCTGCGGAACGACGCATTTCCATCTCTAATTCAAAATAGGCATCTCTGTTCTGAGATTTTAATGCTTGTAATACTGGATGCGTTGGCTCTGCTGTTTGAATAAAAACCGTGCCTGTTTGTTTCTCCCTTCCAGACCTGCCCGCAACCTGCGTTAGCAACTGATATGTTCTCTCTGATGCGCGCAAATCCCCACCAGATAAACCAAGGTCACCGTCAATAACCGCAACACAGGTTAGTTTTGGAAAATGATGTCCTTTGGCAACCATCTGGGTACCTATTATAATATCAACCTCGCCCTCTTCTATAGATTTGATGGTAAGTGCCATTTGTGCGGGGTTAGTAAGGGTATCACTTGATAAGATTGTAACGCTTGCCTCTGGAAAAAGCTGGTAGACCTCCTCTGCTAGACGCTCAACCCCTGGCCCCACCAGCTGTATTGAATTTGTCTGCCAACAAGACTGGCATCTATTTTGAAACGGGCGGGCAATGCCACATTGATGACAGCGTAGCTGATTGCTGAGGCGATGTGTGACTAACAGGCTATCACATTGATGACAGCTTTGCTTAACACCGCACTCACTACACACAGCGAGCGGGGCATATCCCCTGCGATTTAAGTATAATAATATTTGCTGATCTGACTTTAATCTATGTTGCATATCGCTGAGTAGCGGCTCGCTTATCCATTTACCAAATGCAGGTTTAAATTTTCTCAGGTCAATGGTTTGAATGTCTGGCATAGTCGCAACACCATATCGATTAGCAAGTATTATATGCTGATAGCGCCCTTTGCGAACATTTATCCAGCTTTCAAGAGACGGTGTTGCTGTCGCAAGAACAATAGAACAATCGGCATGTTTAGCGCGCAGAATTGCCATATCTCTCGCATGGTATATCACCTGTTCTTCTTGTTTATAGCCTGCCTCATGTTCTTCATCGACAATGATTGCCCCCAAATTAGAAAAAGGAAGAAACAAGGCCGAGCGCGCGCCTACTACCACACCTGGATGCCCATCATTTATCTCACGCCAAATGCGTTTTTTCTTACCAGCAGAAATACCAGAGTGCCAAATATTAGGCATAAAGCCGAACCATTTTTTAAATCGATTAACCCAGCTCGTTGCCAGCACAATCTCCGGAAGCAAAATTAAACATTGTCGACCCTGTAATATCTGCTTTTTTACCAGCTCAAAATAAACTTCTGTTTTGCCAGACCCTGTTACGCCATCAAGCAGAGCTACGCTAAAGCCATTCTCTGTTTCATTGATTTTTTGGGCTGCGTGGATTTGCTCTGGGCTAAGATTAAGTGTGCTAGCTGACCTAATTGCACTTGTAAGAGAGCTTAATGTGGTTTTTATATCTCGGTTTTGACGCGGCGATGCCTCTATTTTTTTTAGCTGTCCTGCCTTTACCATCGCAAGAACCGTGCTATAACTCACCCCCGTTTCACTCACCAGAATATTTGCGGGAACTGGGGGGTTATGCTGGCACCATGCTATAATTTTTTGTCTGGATGCAGAAAGCTGTTCAACATTGAATTGCGCTGGCGATGATAATCCATAACACATAACTGGCACATCAGATTTTAAGGCATTTGGGACACACAGCATCATTCGGAGTATTTGTCCAAAAGGTGCCATCGTCCATTCACTCACCTGATTTAAAAACTCAAGGGTTGCATTGTTAATTGGGGACGCGTTACTCACAGATAAAATTGGCTTTAATTTGGAATGTTCAATTTCTGTTTCATAATTGCACTCATATACAACACCCCAAATAATTCGATTTGCAAATGATACCTCTACAACACATCCTCTCTCCAGCTTTAGGGTAGAACCTACAACATAATCAAACTCGCTCTTGGCATTTTGGGTGTTCGGCATGGAAATAGGAACAGATACCCGCACTTTGGCAATCAGAGAAGGAGGGGGTGTATTTTTTATCGAGGTGTCTGGTGACATGGCCATTTTGGTTTTGCTCTAGAATTCCAGTTGCAAGCATATGCAACAAAACTGTAGACTAAACATATTAATACTGCAAAATCTACATCATACACATCAACCGATTGGGACCCTGTCATGAAATTATTCTTGGATACAGCTGATATAAATGAGATTACCGACCTGAATAAAACAGGAATGGTTGACGGCATTACAACCAACCCATCTCTTATTGCTAAATCTGGGCGTAATATCATTCAAACAATCGAGGAAATTTGTGGGATAGTTTCTGGACCCGTTAGCGCAGAGGTTACCGCAACAGACTATGATGGGATGATGCGTGAAGGAGCACGGCTTGCTGAAATTGCGAGCAATGTTACAGTTAAACTTCCATTGACCGTGGATGGATTACGTGCCTGTGCGAGTCTTAGTGAAGATAACATTATGGTTAACGTAACATTATGTTTTTCAACTGCTCAGGCTTTGCTTGCTGCTAAAGCAGGTGCAAGCTTTATTTCTCCATTCGTTGGCAGATTAGATGATATTGGGGCTGATGGTATGAAACTAATTAGTGAAATTGCGGAGATATATGCCAATTATGATTATTCAACTGAAATTTTAGTTGCTTCCGTAAGGGGCGTTCAACATGTTGTTGATGCTGCTTTAATCGGTGCTGATGTTGCAACCATACCGCCAAAAATCATGTCACAAATGTATAAGCACCCGCTAACAGATAAAGGATTGGCAGATTTTCTATCTGACTGGGAATCTACAGGGCAGTCCATTCTATAATGTCCTAATTTTAGAGCAAGAGGGACACTATCATGAGCGATAACACACTTAATGAAGAGTTAGTATCTGCTTTCCTTGATAGCAACCGAGCGTTTTTAGAGCAATATTTAGCCAAGCAAAGCAAGGGGTTCTCAAATAAAAATAATTCGGTCGAATTAAATACACCACAAACAGACACAAAAATTATTGATGTAACTGGCAAAATTGCAAAACGTGCAAGAGAAGAAGCGCGCATCCTCTCGCAAACAAATCTATCCTTAATTGGTGTTGCCGAAGATAACTCAAAGAGATGGCAAAGACTTCACGACGTGTCCATCGGATTTATGAAATGCACTGATTTAGAACAATTTTCTTGCATGTTAGATGAGAAATTGCCTAAGATTTTTAAATTAGCTGGTGCACGCCTTCTAATGCCAGAGGAAACAGCCATAAACAACGCTGAGGAAGCTGGGTTTCTGGTTTTGCCAGCTCAGGAAATTTTGGAAATTAGTGGAGCACAATCTGTTTATCTAGGCCCGCCAACAAAATCTGGATTGGCCTTGTTCTCAACACCTTTGGCTTCTATTGCTGTTATATCCCTGCCTAATGAGATGGCGGCGCCAATTTCTGATTCGGTACTTTTACTGGCAGGGCGAAACAAACATAGTTTTGTCTCCAACCAAGCAGATAACATATTGTCTAATTTATCACAGGTGGTTGGAACCTGCCTTCAATCTATCATAATGCCACAAATAGGGTTATAATTAATGGCTGGGTCTGCTAATCAAGCTAAGGAATTTGCTCGCCATATTGATAGCTGGTTAAACTGGCTATCTTCTATTAAACATTACCAATCTCATACGATTGATGCTTATAGCAGAGATCTTGCGCATTATCTTGGCTGTTTATCAAGGCAGACCGAGATTAATTTTAAACCAAACAGAGCAGTTTTTAGAAGCTGGCTTGCGGAAATGTATGGGGCGGGCTGCGCTAAAACAACCATCGCAAGACGCGTATCTGCTTTGCGAAGTTTTAGCCGCTATTGTCATCGTCACGGCATCTTTGATGAAATCGATTTAAGCTGGATGAAATCTCCGAAATTACCACTATCATTGCCAAAAGCCATTAGTGTCAGTGATGCATCTTTATTAATTGAGCTATTAGGCAGGAGAGCGAACCCAGTTTGGGAAAATGACAGAGATACCGCAATTTTATATCTTATGTATGGTTGCGGATTGCGATTAGCAGAAACACTTAGCATTACACCGAAACATTTGGCTGATTTGAATTGGCTGAGAATCATCGGAAAAGGGGGGAAGACAAGAGAAGTGCCTGTATTACCTGTTGTAGCAGAAGCGCTGCAAACAGCAATTCAAAGCTGTCCTTTTCAGATGGAGGCTAACGAGCCTATTTTTATGTCAAAAAGAGGATCTCCAATTGGGCCAAGAGCCGTGCAAAGAATGGTAGAGAAATTGCGCATTTCTGCTAACCTTCCAACTGGGACTACACCTCATACATTACGACATGCCTTTGCAACCCACCTTCTGTCCGCTGGGGGTGATTTAAGAGCAATTCAGGAATTACTGGGCCACTCAAGTCTATCTACCACACAGCGTTATACCCATATCGATGCACAAAAACTAACAGACATTCACCAACAAACTCATCCACGTGCTAACAAAACATAATAATAGTGAATCGCACAAAACTGCTACTCAGTTCACCTGATAGACCAAAACCTTGTGTTAGATATGAATAGCACCCGTTCCAATAGCAAGAGCTGCTTCTTTTACAGCTTCATTCATTGTTGGGTGACCATGACAGGTGCGTGCTACATCCTCAGCAGATGAGCCAAATGACATTGCTACTGCAATTTCATGGATAATAGTTCCTGCCTCATGACCTATAATGTGAGCGCCTAATAATTTATCTGTTTTCTTATCAGCAAGTAATTTTACCATCCCATCTGTATGCCCAGTTGCTCTTGCGCGGCTATTTGCCAAAAACGGAAAAACACCCTTTGTATAGGAAATACCTGCTTCTTTTAGCTGCTCTTCGGTCTGACCAATAGTTGCAACTTCTGGCGCTGTATACACAATTCCAGGCACAAGCGCAAAATCAACATGCCCTGCATGTCCTGCCATAATTTCTACTGCGGCGACACCATCTTCCTCTGCCTTATGAGCAAGCATTGGACCCTCAATTACATCCCCGATAGCGTAGATGCCAGCTATATTCGTTTGAAAACTATGGTCTACTTTAATCTGACCTTTTTGGGTAAGCTCTACGCCCATTGTTTCAAGCCCAAGACCGTCAGTATGAGGCTTGCGCCCAACAGCCACCAGCGCGATATTACAGGTAAGCTTACTTTCTTCTTCCGTTTTGCTATCTAGCAGGGTAAGGCTAACAGATGTTTTGGTTTTTGTTGCCTCTTTCACGCCCTTGCCTAGATGAAATTTAATCCCTTGTTTTTCAAGGATGGATTTAAACTTGGATGCAATTTCTGCATCCATACCTGGCAAGATTCGTGGCAGAAAATCAACAACTTCAACCTCTGCTCCTAGACGCGACCACACTGTGCCCATTTCGAGCCCAATATATCCAGCACCCACCACAACCAGCTCTTTTGGTAATTTTGGAATATCCAATGCCCCTGTTGAAGAAACAATCTGCTTTTCATCAATTGGCAAAGAAGCAAGGCTTGTTGGCTCTGAGCCAGTGGCAATCAGAATTTTATCAGCCTTAAACGCGCCTTTATCCCGCCCTGTCATAATAGTAACCACGCCTTGTGATGATATTTGGGCAGAACCGACAAGATGGGTTATTTTATTCTTTGCAAAAAGCTGGCTAATACCTTTTGTAAGACCTGAAACAATTTCTGATTTATGTTCTAGCATCTTTTTAAGATCTAGTTTCACGTCACTCAAACCAATTCCTAGTGCCGCGAGATGATTTTGTTTTGCTTCTGCAAATTTCTCAGAAGCATTTAGCAACGCTTTTGAGGGAATGCATCCAACATTAAGACATGTCCCGCCAAGTGTCTCTCTCTTCTCAACGCATGCAACGCTCATCCCAAGCTGTGCTGCCCGTATCGCGGCAACATATCCGCCAGGTCCAGCACCAATCACAATCAGATCGTATTTTTGCGCTGTCATTTTTCCTACCTTTTTCACATTCGTTAACTAATAAATTCACCAAAATGATTCAAGCGTAAATTAGATATCCAGAAGCAATCTTCTTGGATCTTCAATTGACTCTTTTACCCGCACCAAAAATGAAACAGCCTCTCTGCCATCAATAATACGATGATCATAAGATAGAGCTAAATACATCATTGGACGAACAACAACCTCATCACTAACAGCGACCGGCCTTTTTTGAATTTTATGCATTCCCAGAATAGCGCTTTGCGGTGTATTTAAAATAGGCGTAGACATCAAAGAGCCGTAAACACCCCCGTTTGCAATAGTAAAAGTGCCACCCGTCATATCCGATGGTCCAAGCCCCCCATCACGCGCCTTTAGCCCATAACTTGCAACCGTTGTTTCAATTTCTGCAATAGATAAATCTTGCGCCTCTTTTACTACTGGAACAACAAGCCCTTGCGGAGTGCCAACTGCTACACCAATATTATAATAATCTTTATAAATAATATCATCACCATGGATTTCTGCGTTCACCGCTGGAAAATCCTGCAAACCTGCTATACAAGCTTTAACAAAGAAACCCATAAAGCCAAGTCTTGCATTATGATTCTTCTCAAAACTATCTTTATATTCTGAACGAAGTGCCATAACAGCAGTCATATCTACTTCATTAAACGTTGTGAGCATGGCTGCTGTGTTTTGCGCCTCTTTCAGACGTTGTGCAATAACACGGCGCAAACGAGACATTGGAACACGCTCTTCACGCGGCTTGTCAGCTCTTGGTACAACAGGTGCTGGCGCTTTTGGCGCTGGGACAGGATTACTAACAGCAGGAGGCGTTGACTGATTTTTTTCCAAAAATTCTAACACATCCCCCTTAGTTAATCTCCCATCTTTTCCCGACGCTGATATCGCATTTGCGTCTAAATTATTCTCCTCTATCAACCTGCGTACAGCTGGGGATAGATTATGCACCTGTGGTTTTTGTAACGGTTGTGTGTTCGCTTCTGGCTTACTGGCAGCAGCGGGTTTTTCAGTTGGCGCAGCAACGCCGCCTTCTTGCAATAGTGCTAACACAGCATTAACCTCAACTGTATCGCCTTCTTGTGCTATAATATCGGTTAGCACTCCTGCGTGTGGTGCTGGAACTTCAAGAGATACCTTATCTGTTTCAAGCTCCACAATCGGCTCATCAGCACTTACCGCATCGCCTGCATTTTTCATCCATTTAGCGACTGTTGCTTCAACAACGGATTCACCTAAAACGGGAACTTTAATTTCAATTGACATTCAATAATATCTCCTTCGATAAGCGCTAGAGTTTAAGGTTATTGAGCGGCTACACTCGTCTCAGATAGTGATAATGATTTTTGTACAAGCCGTTTTTGCTCTTTTGCGTGACGTGCAGCAGAGCCTGTTGCAGGAGAAGCTGCCGCATCCCGGCCACTATAAATAGGTCTGTCAGTATTCAGTCCTGCCTGTTGCATCGCTCCTTCAATATAGTCACGAACAAATGTCCAGCCACCCATATTTTGCGGCTCTTCTTGACACCAGACGACATCTGAATTTGGAGTCATTTTTAATATCTCGGTCAGCTTTTTCTGTGGGAAGGGATAAAGCTGCTCAATGCGTACGATTTTTGCATCAAATTGTTCTTCTGCGTTACGCATATCTTCTATATCATAATAGACTTTTCCAGAACATAAAATAACCCGTTTAACACTCTTATCATTAACCTTTGGATTTGGGTCTCTCAAGATTCTATGAAAACTGGTGCCTGGTCCAAAATCTGCAAGTTCTGAGACACATGATTTATGTCGAAGTAGCGATTTTGGTGTCATAACAATCAAAGGCTTGCGAAAATCACGACACACCTGACGTCTTAAAACATGAAAATAATTAGCCGGGGTCGTGCAATTTACAACTTGCATATTATCTTCTGCGCACAATTGCAAATAACGCTCTAATCTTGCAGATGAGTGCTCAGGTCCCTGACCTTCATAGCCATGTGGTAACAATAATACCAAACCGTTCATCCGAAGCCATTTTGATTCACCTGAACTAATAAACTGGTCAATGACAACCTGCGCACCGTTTGCAAAATCACCAAACTGTGCCTCCCACATAACAAGCGCATTTGGCTCTGCTTGTGCAAAGCCATATTCAAATCCCATTACCGATGCTTCAGATAGCGGAGAATCTATCACCTCAAATTTTGCTTGTTCCGCACTTAAATTAGCAAGTGGGACATATCGCTCTTCTGAGCGCTGATCAACAAATACGGCATGACGCTGACTAAATGTTCCTCTGCAGCTATCCTGTCCAGATAGCCGAACAACAAACCCGTCTAATACAGCTGATCCAAACGCCAAATGTTCTGCGGTGGCCCAGTCTAGATTTTTGCCTGTTTTGATGGCTTGCGCCCTTGTGTTTAAGACACGCTGTAATTTGCTGTGAACCTGAAATTCTGGCGGGACTGTTGTAATTACATCGCCAATTTTGTTCAAGGTATCTATCGGAACAGCTGTATCGCCGCGCCTATCATCTCCATAGGCAACCGTCATTCCAGACCATTGGCCTTCTAGCCAATCTGCCTTGTTCGGCTTATAGGCACTGCCTGCCTCAAACTCTTCCTCAAGATAAGTGTTATGCTTATCTAGAATCGCTTGTGCACGGCTATCATCTAAAACGCCATTTTCCAACAACCTGTTTAAATAAATCTCGCGTGTAGATGGCTGTTGGTTAATTTGTTTATACATTAATGGCTGTGTAAATGACGGCTCATCGCCTTCATTGTGTCCAAATCTGCGGTAACAAATTATATCAAGAACAACATCCACGCCGCATGTTTGCCTGCATTCGGTTGCAATTCTACTTGCGTGAACAACAGCTTCGGGATCATCCCCATTTACATGGAAAATCGGGGACATCACCATTTTTGCAACATCTGTTGGATAAGGAGAGGAGCGCGAATAAGAAGGGCTTGTGGTAAAGCCTATCTGATTATTTACGACGATATGAATGGTACCGCCTGTGCGATATCCGCGAAGGGCTGAGAAAGCAAATGTTTCAGCAACCACCCCTTGGCCCGCAAAAGCTGCGTCGCCGTGAAGTATTATGCCCGCGACTTCCCGATAATCTTGCGACGGACGCTGTGCCTGTTTTGCGCGAACTCTTCCAATTACAACCGGATCGACAATCTCTAGGTGAGAGGGGTTAGGCGCCAAACTTAAATGTATTTCATCTTCATCAAAATGCCTATCCGCTGAAGAGCCCATATGATATTTCACATCACCTGAGCCGCCAGCTTCTTCTGGATTAGCTGGATTGCCAAGAAATTCGGATATAATGGCTCTAAATGGTTTATCAAGAACGTTATGAAGCACGTTTAAACGCCCTCTATGGGCCATGCCTATTACCACTTCTTTCAAGCCCATTTGCCCGCCACGCTTGAAAATCTGCTCAAGCGCTGGCACCAGTGCCTCGCCCCCATCTAGTCCAAAGCGCTTTGTTCCGATATATTTTTTATGCAAGAAGCGCTCAAAATTTTCAGCCGCCAGCAATTTCTCATAAATTGCTACTTTACCACGCTCCGTGAATTCGGTTCGATTTCCGATAGCCTCAATACGCTCTTGAATCCATGCTTTTTGAGCGGGATCCTGAATATGCATAAATTCAACCCCAATTGTTCCACAATAAGTTGCTTTCAATATTTCTAATATTTCGTTGAGACTTGCAATCTCCAAGCCAAGAACATAATTAATGAAAATGGGTCTGTCGTAATCCTCAGGCGTAAATCCGTATGTCTCTGGATCAAGTTCA
>JAACDT010000190.1 GCA_009936885.1 Alphaproteobacteria bacterium | reverse complement strand
GCCCAATCCCAGGGTGCCTTTTTCTAGGGTGTTAGGGTGCTTGATGCACAACAAGTTGAGCAAAAGGAATTTCAATATTATGCGCCTCAAAAAGCTTTTTGATTTGTTTGTTCAAATCCCAATTTAACGTAAACATATCTGCATAATCCACATAAACCCGCAATCGAACTTGAATTGCGCTATTTGCATAATTCAGAACGTGAAATTGTGGTGGTGGGATTGTATGAACACGCGGGTCATCTGCTAGCGTAAGCATCGCTGCTTCTACCTCATCTAAATCGCTATTATAACTCACTCCTATTTCAATATCTAATCTTCGCTGAGTGTGTTTTGAATTATTGATTATCGTTGAAGACCATATTGTTGAATTTGGCATAGAGATAAAGACATTATCAAATGTATCTATTTTAGTGGTGAATAATCCAACTTCCCGAACAGCGCCAGACGAGCCAGCAACCTCAATCCAGTCACCAGTCTCAAATGGACGAAGAATTAACAGCATCACGCCAGCAGCAACATTCGATAATGTGCCTTGCAATGCAAGACCAATAGCAAGACCTGCCGCACCAAGAACAGCAATAATCGACGTGGTTTGTATGCCGAACTGACTAAGGGAAACCACAAGCGTGACAGTTATTCCAGCATATCTGGTAACACTTCCACTTATCGGAATAAGCATAGGGCTTAAACGCGGCACACCGCCAAGCATGTGCTTTATTGTACGCTCTGCCTTCCCAGATAGCCAAAACCCAATAATTAATGTTCCAATTCCAGACAGAAAACTAGAAAAATAGCTTACTAAAATCGAAAATTCAGGCTTTGATAAAATCTGAGAAAATGATAATCCTTCTGTAGAAAATTCCATATTTATAATCCATGTCAAACGAGCTGATACTTGGTAACTGCATTGATATAGTTTCGTTAAAAATGTATGCAGCTACACTACAAAATTTTATGCATAACTCTTCATACAGTCACTAAGTAGATAATAGTCTAGAATTGTTAATCCTTTCAATTGAATTTAGATATAAAAAAGCGTTATATTCTCGCCAAATCTGTATAGGGATATTATGGCAACTAAAATTGTTCACTGGTCTATTGGGGATGCCCCTCTTAAAGCCACTTCTTTAACAGCTGTAATTGGAAATTTTGATGGTGTTCATTTAGGGCATCAAAAATTGATCTCAACAGCGCTGTCATTAGCTAAAAATGACAGAACAAAAGTAGGTGTTATAACGTTTGATCCGCATCCAAGGCGATATTTTCGCCAGAACGAGCCTGGATTTTTACTATCTGATATAACAGAAAAAAATCGTACCTTATCACTGCATGGTATTGAGATAATTATTCATGTGAGCTTTAATGATGCCCTTCGCCAATTATCGCCTCAGCAATTTGTGTCGGACGTGTTATATCCATTGGGGGTATCGCATCTGGTAGCTGGTTCTGATTTTGCATTTGGCCGGGGAAGAGCAGGCGATATGAGCCTTCTGTCTGAGATTGGCGGTGAATATAATATCAAGATCATAGATGTGTCTTTAAAGGTTGATAATAAATCAGCAACCATCTCATCAAGCAGAGTGCGCGCTGCATTGCAGGCTGGACGCATAGATGATGCAGCAGAAATGCTTGGTAGACCTCCCACAATTTGTGGAACGATTGAACATGGTGATAAACGTGGACGCTTACTTAATTTTCCAACTGCTAATTTCAACTTAGAAGAATATCAAGTTCCCGCTTACGGTGTTTATGCTATTACCGCTTTTATTGAAGATAAGAATACCTCACTACAAGGTGATACACAGATAATTGATGTTCCAGATTTACCAGTGTTAATGGGGGTAGCCAATATTGGGATTAGACCCACTATTGGAGATAGAAAAGTAATGGCTGAGATACATTTATTTGATTTTGACGAAGATATATATGGCGAGAGATTATGTGTTAATCTGCATCATTATATGCGCGGAGAGAAAAAATTTGATTCTATCGATTCACTAAAAGCCCAAATATCAAAAGATGCAGCAACAGCAAGAGATTTGCTGGAAGATAAAAAATAAAATAAAGATGAGATGCTAATCATGAGAAATTCTGATGTCAGATAATCAACAGACAGCCAAAAATTACAAAGATACCGTATTCCTTCCTAATACGTCTTTTCCAATGCGTGGCGGACTTCCCCAAAAGGAGCCTGAAATCATAGCGCGTTGGAAGGCGCTAGATCTGTACAAGAAATTGCGAGAAGAAAGACACGGCAGAGAAAAATTTATTCTTCATGACGGCCCGCCCTATGCGAATGGAAATTTACATATCGGACACGCATTAAACAAAATTCTAAAGGACGTGATTAATCGCTCTCAGTCTATGTTAGGCAAAGATGCTAATTATGTGCCTGGCTGGGACTGTCATGGTCTGCCGATTGAATGGAAAATTGAAGAGCAATATCGCAAAAAAGGAAAAGATAAAGATGAAGTCCCTATTAAGGAATTTCGCCAGGAATGCCGTGATTTTGCAGCATATTGGATGGATATTCAGTCAGAAGAGTTTCAAAGATTAGGGGTGCTTGGTGACTGGGAAGATCCTTACTTTACGATGAAGTTTGAATCTGAGGCAATTATCGCAGCAGAAATAGGTAAATTCTTAATGCAGGGCTCGCTATATCGCGGCTCTAAACCAGTTATGTGGTCTCCTGTAGAAAAGACGGCATTGGCAGAGGCCGAAGTTGAATATAGTGACCATACTTCCACAACTATTTTTGCGAAATTCGAGCTTGTTGAATGTGCAGTTCAAGAGCTGGTTGGAAGTTTTGTTATAATCTGGACTACAACGCCTTGGACGATGCCTGGTAATCGCGCATTAGCCTATGGTGATGAGATTGACTACATCGCAGTCAAGATTACACAAATATCAAAAGGCTCCCTAGCATCTCTTGGGGAGGTGATAATTGTCAGTGAGAAATTACTTGAGAATATCTGTTCTAAATGTGGAATTATGGAATATGAAACCCTCCATAAAATTAAGGGGCATCAATTAAAGGATTCTATAGCAACCCACCCGATGGCAGGTGCTGGCTATGATTATTCAGTTCCAATGCTAGCAGGCGATTATGTTACCACTGAACAAGGAACAGGCTTTGTTCATATTGCGCCAGGTCATGGTCCTGAAGATTACGAGCTGGCTCATCTGAAGCATGGTATAGCTGTTCCAGATACCGTAAACGAAAATGGAACATTGATGGAACATCTGCCTGTGTTTTCAGGTTTGCATGTGCTAAGAGATAATAAGAAAATAGCTGAGATTATGGCAGAGCATAATGGATTGATTGGAATAGGCAGTTTAACGCATTCCTATCCGCATAGTTGGCGCTCTCATGCCCCGGTAATATATCGAAATACAGCTCAGTGGTTTATTTCCATGGATAGTGATGGTCTTCGCGATTATGCGCTTTCCGCATTAGCAGAAACTGCCTTTTATCCGCCTGCAGGACAAAAACGCCTCACTTCTATGATTGAGAATAGACCTGACTGGTGACTTAGTAGACAACGCGCTTGGGGAGTGCCGATACCTGTGTTTGTTGAGAAAAAGTCTGGCAAACCATTGCAGGATCAATTAGTAGTAGACAGAATCACCCAAATTTTCAAAGAAGAGGGTTGTGATGCATGGTTTACCTCTCACCCATCACGATTTTTGGGCGATGATTATGATCCGGATTCTTATGAAAAAGTTAATGATATTGCAGATGTCTGGTTTGACTCAGGCTCAACACACGCATTTGTACTTGAGCAGCGCGAGGATTTGCACTCACCTGCTGATTTATACCTTGAAGGCTCTGATCAACATCGTGGTTGGTTCCATTCGTCATTGCTAGAATCATGTGGAACACGCTCTAAAGCGCCTTATAAAGGCGTTTTAACACATGGGTTTGTGTTAGATGAGCAAGGCAGAAAAATGTCTAAATCGCTCGGAAATGTCATTCAACCACAGAAAATTATTCAGCAAAGCGGAGCAGATATTTTGCGCCTATGGGTGGTGAGTTCTGATTATTATGACGATCTTAGAATAGGAGCAGAAATACTTAAACGGCAATCAGATCATTATCGCCGAATTCGCAATACACTTCGCTATTTACTTGGCGCTTTAGATGGTTTTGATAATTCGCAGCTAGTTGCGTTTGATGAAATGCCAGAGCTTGAAAAATGGGTGGCTGCCCGTTTGTTTGAATTAGATAAAACTGTCATAGAAAAAGTTAATGCTTATGATTTTCATGCAGTTTTCACAGAGCTTCATGATTTTTGTAATAGTGATTTATCAGCGTTCTATTTTGATATTCGAAAAGACATGCTGTATTGTGACGCGCTTGACAGCAAGTCAAGAATAGCAGCCCTAACCATGATGGATAGGTGTTTTAAAAGTCTGGTTGCATGGATAGCGCCGATTTTGTGCTTTACAGCAGATGAAGCATGGTTAGCCTATACTGGAAATTCAGAAGATTCTATTCATCTTCATGAATATCAAAAAATGCCAGAGGAATGGCAGAATGCATCTTTAATTCAAAAATGGGGGCAGGTGCGCTCTATTAGATCACAAGTCACAACAGCATTGGAGAGTGCAAGGTCTGATTCAAAAATCGGCGGGAGCCTGCAAGCATCTGTCTTACTAAGTTTGCCAGAGGCAGAAGCAAAGCTCTTATCTGATATAGATTTACCAGCTTTATTTATAACCTCAGACGTGCAAATAATCGTTGATAATGCAGAAGAATTAGGAGCTGAAATTCATCTGGCAGAGGGTAGTAAATGCGCAAGGTGCTGGAAAATTCTTCCAGAAGTAGCGACAAATGAAGATATATGCATGAGATGCAAAGACGTCATAGGTGGCGCAAAATAAGATTAATGGCATTATATTTTAACATTTAAATAAATGCATGTTGGATTAAAAGTTAAATGACCGTTACTAAACAGTCTGATTATATACGATTTGCTGCGATTTCGATGGTGATTATTGTCGTTGATTTTTTAACTAAGAAATGGATGCTCTCACTCTTATTTGAGATACCGCAGCAGATTGTCATTACATCATTTTTTAACCTAACACCTGTTTGGAATAAGGGTGTTAGTTTTGG
>JAACDT010000189.1 GCA_009936885.1 Alphaproteobacteria bacterium | reverse complement strand
TGCTATTTCTTTGATGGTAGGATGGTGTTTTTTCTTTTTGAATTTACCTGCACCTTATCTAATGGGAAGTTTGTTTGGTGTCTGGGTAATCGGTGGAGTACTTCCCTCGATCCAGCCATTTCTAGGAGTTGCTCGATGGGTACACGTTCCAGTTATTCTTGGGCTTGGTGTCCTTATTGGCGCTACATTCACGGCGGATATTTTTCTAAATATCCAACGTTGGAGTATTACGGTTTTTACAATGATTTCTGTAACAGTTATTGTAACATTTATCGGTTATATGTTTCTAACGAGGCTGCGTGGCTATGACCCTCGATTAGCCTTTCTTTGCTCAGTTCCTGGTGGCCAAGCTGAGGCTACGGTGCTGGCGCGTGAGCTTGTTGACAAAGACTATGTAGTTGCTCTTTTTCATCTCATCCGAGTAACTTTCGTTTTTTTGACAACACCACTTTTACTTGCAATTTTGGAGGGACAAGTAGCAGTAACTCAGTCAAACATGGTACTTCAATCCATGCCTAGTCTGGCTGAACTTGGATTGCTACAGATTGTTAAATTTTTAGGCATCGCTGTTGGAGGATACTTTGCCGCGCATTTTATGCGCATTCCAATGCCTCATTTGACAGGCCCTATCTTTCTTAGTGCAGGCTTACACATCGTTGGGATTGTAGCTATTCCAAGAATTAATGAATTTGTAATTATCGCGCAGCTAGTGATAGGAGGAGCGGTTGGGGCAAGGTTAGCACAAGTCAGCTTTAGTGAAGTGCTGCAATATTTAAGCGACGGTCTTGTTAACACTGTACTTATTCTGGCTTCTTATCTTACAGCAACATTTTTAATGAGTTCAGTTATGGACGTTTCATTTCTAGAAATGTGGCTCGCTTTTGTCCCTGGTGGATTATATGAGGTCACCCTGCTAGCTCTGATATTTGGGTTTGATATCGCCTTTGTTGCCTTTCATCATACAGTTCGCATTATGATGGTTTTCTTGACTATGCCGTTTATTATAACGCGAATGAAAAGATAATTGAAACTCTGCCAGATTTCGCTGAATGTTGGTGATAAAATTTTACGTAAATAAATTATAAATGATTTAAGGGCGTGTTTTCGAAACGCTACAATTTTTTAGCTTTGATGATGAGGCCTCTCACCCACTTCGTACCTGTCAAAAATTAACAAATGGGTGCTATTTAATATGGGTGGCCAATTAGATTATTATATCATGAAAGAGGCGCTTCAGACGATTGCATTAAAGAAAATAATAATGCTAACTCAAAAAAGTGGATGCCAAATGGCGTTCTTAACATACTGTCTCGCTAAAGATCGTAACTCTAATCGTGGGATGAAATTCAGGTGAATAGTCCAATAAAGACAAGACACGTTGCCGTATGGCGTGGGGAGGGTGAAATAGGTCACTTTGAGACCTATGATGTTCCAGCTTATGACAATCAGACCGTTCTTGATGTCGTCTCGCACATACAGCATTATATCGACCCTAGTCTGTCTTACCGGTTTGCCTGTCGGGTTGGGATGTGTGGTTCCTGTGCCATGATGGTGAATGGCGAACCACGATGGACGTGCCGGACGCATGTTAATAAGGTTGCGGGGCAAGATGTTCTTGAAATAGCACCGTTGAGAAATCTGCCTGTGATCAAGGATCTTGCGACCAATATGGACCCGTTTTTTGAAAAGTGGGTCAAGGCTGAAGCTGTTCATCATTCAAGTTCTAGCCGTTATGACGATATGACAGCAGTTTTACCTAATGATGCAGAACGCAAGAAAGCAGATGCGGGTATTGAATGTATCAATTGTGCAGTCTGTTATGCGGCATGTGATACGGTAGCTAGCAATGCGGATTATCTTGGGCCTGCGGCTCTACAACGCGCGTGGACGCTTTATAATGATGCGCGTGATGCAGGCAAACAAACCATTCTAGAAGCTGTTTCCGGGGTGGGCGGTTGTCATAATTGCCACACACAAGGCGGCTGTTCTCATTATTGTCCTAGCGAGCTTAACCCCATGCAGGCAATTGCAGGTCTTAAACAGGCTGCAACCCGCGCTTTGCTCAAGGGGAAGCTGTGATGTTGACGGTACGACTTTACATGCTTCAGCGGGTAACAGCCCTTCTTATGGCGCCCCTCGTTGTGGGTCATATTGGTGTGATGATTTATGCGGTTCAGGGCGGGCTGAGTGCAGCTGAAATTCTTGGCCGCACCCAAGGTAGCGTCTTCTGGTTTTCCTTTTATGGG
>JAACDT010000188.1 GCA_009936885.1 Alphaproteobacteria bacterium | reverse complement strand
GTGGCAACTGGACGCTCCACCCCTTCATCCATTTGACGTAGCACTCTTTCTGCTTCGGCATTTGTAATGTGAACTGGCTTGCCTGTTCCGCCAAGGCAACCTGTTACTCTGGTTTGTGATTGAACCAACGACCATGTAGCGTCACTGAGCTCCATTTTTACCAAAATATATCCTGGGAAGAATTTACGTTCAGCCTGTACTTTTGCGCCTCTGCGCATCTCAACATACTCTTCGGTGGGAACAAGCACGTCTTCAATCATGTCTTCAAGACTATTAGACACAGCCTGTTCCAAAATTGCCTGCTTCATTTTTTTCTCAAATCCGGAAAAAACATGAACCACATACCAGCGTTTTGCCATACCTTATAAAATCCCTTACAAACGCACTTTTTTATGAGCCGAAGCCAAGCAAAAACTGAACGACATTTGATAAAACAGCATCGACAAGCAAGAAAAATATCGCAGCAATTGTAGCCATTGCAAATACAGTAACCGTCGCTAATCCAGTCTCACGCCGAGATGCCCAAGAAATCCTTGAGATTTCTTGTCTTACCTGTCTTACGAACTGTGCTGGAGAAGTTTTTGCCATACTCTTGAGCCGATCATTAATTCCGCTGCGACACTCAAAGCCCTGAAGGGCGCTTTTTTCATGTCAACAAGCCAGAAAAAATAATCTTTCCAGCTAAAAAATCTTAAACGAAACGCGATTTATCATTTATGGAGACTCATTGCAAGTTAAAAAACATATATTTAGCAAATATATTGGGCATTTTTAGCGATGCATGATCTCATATCTTTTGATGTCTGATTTAGCGGGCGAGGAATGGTTACAATCACATTAGTGCGAAATTCTGAAGTAGCTGAAATTATGCAACCTGAATCTTATATACATCCCTGCTATGATGAAAATTACCAATGGTAATATCATTTGCAAAAGCGCTGCTATTCCAGCAGCCTGTCTACTTGCATTAGCAGCTAATGTTACTGCCTCTGTCGTAATGGTAAGAAAAGCACCATTCCCAGCAAAAATAGTGGGCAGGTACAAAGCAGAGCTTACCGCGAACCCGATTACAAAAGAAGTAATAATAGGCACCGCCATTAGCGGCATTTTAATCCTCCATAATCGTTCAAATTTAGAAAAACCGAAACTAGCCCCTAAAAGTTCATACCGCACATCAAACCTTCTCCAAATTGGGCCTAGTGTAAGCAATGTATACGGAAACACGAACAGATAATGCGCCCAAATCACCGTGATATATGATCCATCAACTTCTAGCCAAATTATAAAAACCTGCATTCCAAACAGAAACCCTGTCTGCGGCAACAACAAGGGAATGTAGGCAAGCGCCTCGGTGACTTTTGAGAAGGATTTGGCTGGATATTCCAGCCAAATTATCGCCGATATGAGGGCAAGTATTGAAGCAATAAACCCTACAATTAGCGTATTAATAAATGGGGGGATATAAGCTGCAAATCCATTTCTCCATGAGTTAAGCCCCCATTTCTCTGGCAGTATATCTGGAAAACGCCATACTTCGACAAATCCCCAAATGCCAGCTGATAAAAGCCCCATTATGCCTATAATCAATACAAACACGATTAAAGCCAGTACAGGCAGAATAATAAGTTTGTGGGGAAGTCCGCGAACTGTTAAACGCGCACCTCTATAGCTGAGAAAGCGAAAAACCGTTCTTAACACTGCCCCACAGGCAATCCAGAAAACACAACAGCATAATGAAATTAGGAGCAGATAAACAGCAGCTGATGCAGCAATCAGCTGGCTAGTTATATCAGGAGACTGATACCAGCTAAAAATCTTAACAGCCAGTGGTGCTGGTGTAGAGGGCGCAAGAATTAAGGCCATATCAACGACAGAAACTGAAAAACAAAGCACAATCAAAACAGATACTCGCATGCGCGCCGCAATCATCGGATGAATAATATGAAACCAACCTGCAATAGACCCATAACCAAAAGTGGTAATTTGCTGTCTGTATCGGCTGATATTGACCTGCTTCAACACTGTAAAACCAACCATAAGCAAAAAGGGTAGTTCCTTTGCGGTAAGGCCAATTATAAGAGCCACTCCGTATAAATCAGGTGCAATATTAAGGTCGGGAGGTGTCTGCCAACCTGTTAACCAAGGAGAAAATATTCTAAACACCCAACCGCTAGGTTGAATCAAAAATAAAATACCCATCGCAACTATTATGTGCGGCACTGCTATTAGAGGAGCTATGATTTTCTTTAACGTGCTATGTAAATTTAATTTTTGACTATAAATAAGTGTGAATATACATAGCCAATAGGCTAGAAATGTTGATAAGAGCGCTGTGGAAACACTTAGCCATACAGAGCGCAAAAAACCTGGCTGATTGACAGTTTGGGCTAATATTTCAAATGTAAATTGTGATTTTCCATAAATTGGAAACCATCCAAATGCTGGCAAAACAACACCAAGCAACCCGGCAAATACAGGTAGAAAACAGATTATGATAATACTATATCTGGCCATTCTAGAAAAATAAGCTCAAATATGGTATCAGATCAAAACTGCCTCTAACTTCCAGCTGCATATCTTTTTTGCCATTCTTCTTCGATTAGTTTAACCCAGCTTGGATGCGGTTCAGGAATCACATTTTGTAATTCTTGCATAGTTAACATGGCAGGGTGTTGCGGCAAAGATTGGAATGATTTTTTGAATTTGGGGGGTAACATCTCGATATCAAGCACTGTTGGGTCCCCCCAGTTTTGAATATTTGCTTTATGCAATTGTGCTTCAGGAGATAACAAAAAATTGGCAACTAATTTTGCAGCATCAGGGGATGATGCATTATATGGTATGGTAACGAAATGAACATTCCCCAACGACCCCTCTTCAAATATAAAGCTTTTCACATCTGATGATAAAATCCCTTGCCCGATAGCAGAGGCGAATTCCGCTGGATTAAAAGACATTGCGATTGAGATTTCTGTGTCACCAAGCAACCGAGCCATATGTATATTATTAACAGGAAATGTTTCTGCCTTTCTCCAAAAAAACGGATGAGCCTCATCTAGCCATTTCCATAAAGGTTCCAGTATCTCCTCTGCATTTGTATTTGAAACTGACTGGTATAGCACTTGCCTGTTTTCAACTAATTGAAGAAGGAGCTGTTTTAAAAAACTGGTTCCGATGAAATCTGGGGGCTGAGGGTATGAGAACTTTCCTGAATTCGTCTTTATCCAATTTAAAAGTTTAACAGCAGAGTTAGGGGGCGATTTAATAACATTACTATCATACCCAAAAACAAACTGCGCCCTGCCCCATGGCGATTCAAGACCAAGTGTCGGAATCCCAAAATCAGAAATTGTGTCTGGCATTTTTTGGGTGTTTACGTAGCGAAATGACGGCAGATTATATGCCCATCCATCCTCTCTTAATAAACCAGCATCCTTCATTCTAGAAAAATTCTCACCATTAACCCAAAGCAAATCCACCGAACCATTTTCAGCTCTACCTGCAATTTTTTCTGCAAGTATTCTTGAAATAGCGTGAGAAGTGTTTGTTAATTTTACATGATTTAAGGTAATGCCGTATTGTGTATCAACTTGACTAGCTACCCATTGTATATAGTCATTAATTGCAGGAGACCCCCCCCAAGCATGAAACGCAACTTCCTGGCCAATTGAATTCAGCTTTAACTGACCAAATTCATCATCATCTAATGCCAAAGCTGAATAAATTGGTAGCAAGCAAAACAACCCACAAAAAACTATTCTAAGAACGAAGGCTTTATTTATTTTATAAAACGTTTCAAACATAAAAGAATGTTCCTTAATAAAAATACTTTGGCTTTGTTGAGGTGGCAGATTGAATAGACTAAGACTATATTTTCTATCTTACTTAACATTTTACTATTAACAACTTTACTTGTTAACACCATTAATCTGAATTTTAAATTGAGGAATTAAATTTACAATTAGTCATGTTTATAGCTCAGAACGTACAATTATCATTCTCAAACACTCCTCTTTTTGCTCCTTTTAACTTAACCATTCAAAAAGGTGAGATTTGTTTATTACAGTCTGAGAGTGGAACAGGGAAAACCTCTTTGCTTAGGTGGATAGCTGGCATATCAGATAAGCAGATGCATGCAGAAGGGAAAATATTTTTAAACGGAACAGATATCACTGAATTTCCTGCAGAGCAAAGGCGTATTGGAATTTTATTTTCTGAGGCATTGCTGTTTCCTCACTTAACTGTGGCGGAGAATATTGGCATCGGTGTTGCTTCCTTTATTAGCGGCAAAAAGAGAAGAGAGCTGATTACAAACAGTCTTATTAAAGCTGGTCTTGCCGGGATTGAAAAACAAGACCCGCTCACGCTTTCAACAGGTCAGCAAGCAAGAATTGCCTTGCTTAGAACCCTGCTCTCTGAGCCAGCCTTAATGCTTCTGGACGAGCCATTTTCAAATCTTGACAAGGATATTCGCGAGACACTCGTAAACTATGTTCTAACAGAAATAAAACGATTAAATATCCCTGCCTTAATGGTAAGTCACGACCCAAGAGACGCTATACTAAGCACAAATCAGCCTATCACTTTTTCGCCGTTTGATTCCAAAAAACCCTTAAATTTGAAAAACCCTTAAATTTGGGTACCATGCCGCAAGAAGTTTACGGTTTTGGGGATCCAGAAAAAAAAGAGAAAGCCTCAAAAAACTTCCTCTTTCATAATCATTGCCAATAGTGGCAGGAGTGGAGGGGCTCGAACCCCCAGCCCCCGGTTTTGGAGACCGGTGCTCTACCAATTGAGCTACACTCCTATAACTCGTTTTTTTTAAAACAATGAGGAGAGAGGCAAAATGCCTCTCCCATTAACCTATTTACTCAACGATGGATGATACCACACCAGCGCCGACTG
>JAACDT010000187.1 GCA_009936885.1 Alphaproteobacteria bacterium | reverse complement strand
TCGATGGAGAATTAAATTGTTTAAATCATTTTATACTTCGGTGGTGACTATTGTAGGGCTTAGTATTATTGCTACTTCTGCGTATAGTGCCGAATGGAAATTTAACAACGGTTTGCCGGAAGGTCGCGGTGAATCCAAACAGCTTGAAACCTTTGCAGCCGATGTTGCCGATTTAACAGGTGGAAGCTTGAAAATTGATGTCTTTCACGGTGGCTCATTAAATCTTAAAGACAATGATGTAGCGCGATGGCTGCCGAAAGGTGCTGTTGAGATGGGTCTTGTTTGGGCTAATTATCTAGGGCGCGATGTACCTGCGTTAAATGCGGTGATGGTCCAAGGTTCTGTTGGAAGTTCAGATGAGTTAATAACTGCGCTTCCTGAGATACAGGAAATTTACAAAGAAGTTTTAGGTGAACTTGATATTGTTCCTGCCGGATTTATGGCGCTACCAATCTTAAAGGCATCAATTTTCTGCCGAGAGAAGCCAGTGAGGACTTTAGCGGATCTTAAAACCAGAAAATTAAGAGTTTGGAGCAATGACCAAGTTGAAACCTTCACAAAATTAGGTGTTTCTGCTCAGATTGTTGGTCAAAATGATTTGTATGTGGCTTTGCAAACAGGTGTTGTTGATTGCGCCGTATATCCAGCTCTATTTGCGCATACAATTTCATTACAGGAAGTAACAAAATACGCATCATATCTATACCCTGTAGCTGGTGTTCCTTACGTATTAGGCGTATCCGAAGGAGCATGGAATGGCCTAGACGATTCAGAAAGAAGTGCAGTTACAACTGCGGCAGAACGCGTCTGGGCGCGCACAAACGAATATTCGCAAGCTGAAGAGAAGGAAAATGCAGCAAGGCAAAAGCTTTCAGAGCAAGGAATTGAGTTTCTAAACGAATTCTCAGATGAAGACAGAAACGCATTTCTAATAGCTGCCTCTGACACGTGGAAATCAATGGCAGAAGATGCTGGAGGCAAGGCACCTGAATATCGCCAGCGCATTTTAGATGTTCTTGGTCGTTAAACCCATATAGAATATTTTTGTTCAGGAGCTAAAATATTGGGAGCGCAAACACGTCACAGCACACTCTGCTTATTAAGCAGAAAAACTGAAGTGTTTGTTACTCCCATCTTTTATTTCATGGCCGTTCTTGCGACTATTGCTAGCGTAATGATTATTATCCTTATCGGGGGTAGCGTTACTATGCGTTATTTAACCTTTACCCCATTTCGGTTTACAGAAGAACTTGTTGGGTTACTAATGACATCTGCGTTCTTTCTTTCGTTGCCGTTAGTAACATTGCATGCAAAGCATGTGAGGGTTTTAATTCTGATTTCATCACTGCCAGATAAAATAAAGCCTTGGGTTGCAGGGCTTGCTTCTTTCTTTGGAGTAGTCTTTTGCGCATGGTTTTTTTTACTTTGTATTCCATGGCTTGAATTTGCGTATGACAGACAGATAAAAACGGAAGTTGGCCGCTTAATTATGTATCCGTGGATGTCTATTTTACCTCTATCAATGCTCCTTACCATTATTGCTTTTATTATAAGATGCTTTTCAGATAGTTTGAAGGTAGCTGAATGATATTCTTCTGGAGTGTACTTATCAGCGGGTTATCTTTATTTGCGGGCTCTGGATTAGCACTTGGTGCAGCGCTTGGCCTTACCGGGTTATTGTTGCTTCATTTTGTTGCTGGCGGAATCACTTTTGTTGCTGTTGACGCGGTTTAGAATGTACTTAATTCCTTCACACTTAGCGCCATACCGCTATTTATCATCCTTGGTGAGATAATGCTTCGAAGTGAAGTAAGCAAAAAAATATATTTAGCCCTATCGCCTTTATTCCAAAACATATCAGGTGGTCTTTTACATACAAATATTGCTGTATGCACATTATTTGGGGCAGTAAGCGGCTCTAGCCTGTCAACTGCTGCTGCTGTTGGCTCTGTTGCCTCTCCTGAAGTGACAGAGCGGGGCTATGATCGGCAAAGCGTGGTTGGCTCGCTTGCCGGGGGAGGAACACTCGGTCTTTTAATACCGCCAAGCCTTTCTTTATTAATTTATGGGGCTCTGACAGAAACATCAATTGGACGATTATTTCTAGCAGGAATCCTACCGGGTATCATTTTGGCATCTATGTTTATGATTTATATTTATCTAAGGTGTAGGATAAATCCATTATTGGCGCCACGCAGTGAGTCACAGCTAAAGATAACGCTTATTATTAAAAATATTGTTGCAATTTGGCCTTTTTTAATCGTCGTTATTGCGATAATGGGTAGCATTTCGTTCGGCATCGCAACACCTACAGAAGCTGCTGGTGTTGGGGTAATAGCAACCATTATATTAGGCAAATTCTGGGGCTCCTTAACACCCAAAAAACTGGTTCAGGCCATATATTCTGGCACGTTGCTCTATGCATCGATTATGTTTGTGGTTATTGGCGCGACTATTCTTGCCCAAGCGGTAAGCTTGCTTGGAATTCCGCAGATTATTCTTGAAACCGTTCGGGCGGCAGATTTAGGACCATTAGCCGTATTATTTGCAGTTATAATGGTATATCTCGTTTTGGGATGTTTCTTTGATGGACTATCATTGATGATCATGACACTTCCTATATTAGTGCCTTTGATGGTCGGGCTTGGATATGACCCAATTTGGCTTGGTGTTATCATAACAATAATGATTGAAATTGGGCAAGTAACCCCTCCTGTAGGGTTGAATTTATCAGTACTGGTATCTGTTACAAAAGAAAAAGTGACATTAGGGGAAGTCGCTATGGCAACTATGCCCTATTGGCTAATACTATTAGTTGGAATAATGCTATTAACTGCAATTCCACAAATTGCCCTTTTTCTGCCATCAAAGCTTATGTAATTTTTGGATTTTATCTTTTA
>JAACDT010000186.1 GCA_009936885.1 Alphaproteobacteria bacterium | reverse complement strand
AGGCAATTTGTCTGAAGCCAGAATACTTACTGAAAAGCATGTTCTTGAAAACATCGAAAAGGCGTCTCACGTCTATACATAAATTTATCCTCATCTAATGGGCGATTGCAGTAAGGGCGACCTCTATAATAGTATCCTCACCAATATCTGAAACTTCAACCAAATTCCTTGTTGGTGGTCTATCTCCAAACACTTCTAAAAATGCTTGATTCACAGCGTCTTTTTGAGATAAATCAGTCATATACACAACTGCCAGCAAAACATCTCCTACACCAGAACCTGCTTCATTTAGAATGGAAATTCCGTGCTTAAGGGAAAGGCGAGCCTGATTCAGAGCGCCATCTACAATTTTCTGGCTTGCCATATCTCTTGGCATCTGACCACCAACAAATACCAATCCGCCCCCTTTTGTTCCCTGTGATACTGGCGACGTAGAAGCAGGCGCTTTATTTGTTTTAATAATTTCGATCATTTGCCTTTCCTTACTCTGTTGAAGATACTTCTTTTACATTGATAGTTGTTGTGAATTCACTCAGTCCCCATGTACCGCCTTCTCTGCCTAAACCGGCTTGTCTGAAGCCTCCAGTTGGCGCGTGGGCGCCTTGAATGCCGGTGTCATTCAATCCAATGGAACCATAATTCAATCCGGAAATAAATTCCTTTAGATAGTGTTCGTCACTCGAATAGGCGTATAATACCAAGGGTTGTTTATTAGAACGAATAGTCTCGCGAAGCTTTTCTCTGTCCTCGAAAACACAAATTCCCAATAACGGCGCGAAAATCTCATATTCTAAGAATAAGTTTGGTTCACTAATAAGAAAGGCGGTAGGGTCATACATAAAGCCTGGCCCTTTTGTACGATTTTGAGAGCCTGCTACACAAGTCGCACCTGCCCTAATTAATTTTTCTTCAAACATATATAGAGTTTCTAGTGCTTTTTTAGTTCGAACGGGACCCATTTTAGCTTCAGCAACGCTATCAGTTGCACTCGCTTTTATTTTGGAAAATGCATCTTCAATTTTTTGGATTGCATAATCAGCGACCTTTTTCTCTACGAACAGGATATTCTGAGCGGAACAAGCTTGTCCTGCCGCTTTTACTTTTCGCACTACAAGGTCATCAACCGCTTTACTGACGTCCGCGTCTGAGAAAATAACAAAAGGATTTATTCCGCCAAGTTCCCCCACGAAGGGTTTTAGATTTCTTCCTGCATTAGTTGAAAGTAATACCCCAACTTCGGTTGAACCTGTAAAACTAATCGTCCCAATTTCATCAGCGGCCATAAGTTGTTGGATGAGGTTTCTGTCACCTGTTCGAACAAAACTCAAAATATGATCGAGTTTTTCCTGTTTCAAAATTTCTTCAAGTTTGGTTGCTGTTTTTATTCCTAGCTCGGGCGGTTTGATAATTGCGCCCGCACCAGAGCCGATACAGTTTGCTATTTTGCGCGTAATACCCGCAAGAGGGTCGTTAAATGGAGTAATCAGCAAACCAATGCCTCTTGGGACTGTCGTTACTTTGCGATTAGGTTCTAGTTGTTCGGTTAGCTCTAACGAGGAGATAGCATTCGCCATATATGTTAAAAACGACTTGGAGTAATCAATTTCGGATATTGCCTCGGCCTGCGTTTTTCCTACCTCTGTTACTATTAATCCTTCAAAGTCTTTTCGATTTTTCTCAATCAAGTTTGCGATGGATAACAAAATAGAGCCCCGTGACGATGCCTCTTTTAATTCAGAAAATGACTTTCTATTAATGGCATCGAGTGATGCCTGTAACTGTGCTGGTGTTGTATTGCTCCACTTATCAAAGGGGGCTCCAGAGTTAGGAGATATACAGTCTTTTTGGTTATTACTTGCCATTTAAAGCTTCATCTAATTTATTGAATATGATTTCTAGCTCAGATAATGGACGGGCAAAGCATAGCCGGAAATGTTCTTTATAGTTACTTCCGAAAATACGACCGCCTAATAATAAAACGTCTCTAAGCTCTGCTTTTTCCTCCAAAACTGAGAAGTTATCTGTCTTTGGAAAATAATAAAAGGAACCTGATTGCTCAACAAAACTCCATTTTTGAGCTGTAATGAATTTTCTGGTCACATCCTTTTGTTTGCTTAATGATGGTATTACTAAATTATTTTGCACCGCGTTTAACGCCATTATTTGCGCTGGTGCAGGAGCAGAGCTTAGAAGTGTTTGATGTATATTGGTGAAATTTTGAGCATAGGCTTCAGGAACAAGCGTTGCTGATACTCTAGCGCCTTGCAATAAGAAGTTTTTCGAGAATGAATCCACCACGAACAGCTTTTCTGAATTACGGCAGTGTGATGCAGACCATTTATCTTCATCAAAGATAATCCTAGAGAAACTTTGATCAACAATAATATAAAATCCAGATTTTTCTGCTAATTCAATAAGGCCAGTAAGAAATAAGCTATCATAAATCACTCCAGATGGATTATTTGGATTGCTGAATATAATAACTTTAAATCGGTTTTGCTGATATAATTGCTGAATTATATCCAATTCCATTTCAAACTTGTTTGAGAATAAAGTTGGCATCTCAATTGGTTTGCAATCTGCTATTGAGCAAATATCAAAATAGCTAGGCCATGTTGGAGAAGGAAGAACCACTTTATCTCCAGGAATAGTTATGGTTTTCAAAATTGCAAATAAAGCTGCCTTCGCGCCAGCAGCGATAATAACTTCATGTTTGGATTGGTCCCAATTATTGAATAGAGCTGTCTTTGTATGTTCTATTAGCTCAGGCATGCCAGCAGGGGGGGTTAACCTGCCCCAGGATGGATCTGTCTGAAGAACATCATCATAGCTTGGAAGATTGGGTGTAGATAAAGACCATAATATTTTATTCTGGTTTTTTGCAGCCTTTATTCGCTCCCCAATTTCTAATGTTGGTGATCTTCTTAATTTCATATCAGATTCCCTTTTTTCATTGGGCTCGTTTCTCTCATTGTGTTCTGTATTCACTCAAATCTGATTGCTTAAATAGCAAAATAAATTGCGCAATAAGGCCTAAAGTTAAAGAAAAGATAAAAACAGCAGTTCCAGCTGCATTTATTTTGGGCTCAAAACCAGTAACCAGAGAGGTCCAAATTCGGATTGGAAGAGTTATTTCAAAGTTTGTCAAGAAATAGGCGATTACGAATTCGTCAAACGAAAAAGTAAAAGTGAGCAGTAATGTCGCAAAAAGAGATGGGGCGCAAATTGGCGCTAGAATAAGGATAATAGATTTTAATCTGCTTGAGCCCAAAGAAATTGCGGCCTCTTCCATGGATTGAGGGATTTTGTCTATTCGGTTTTTTAAATTGATAACTGCTAATGGTAATACATATAATGTCTGGCCTAGTAGGACTAGCCAAAGGGCAGGTTCAATTCCGAGTGATACAATTTGAAGGCGCATGCCAATGCCAATTAAAATCATCGGAATGACTAATGGGCAAATAACAATTCCGAACAACAACGCATGTGCGGGAACCTTGGCTTTACTGAAAGCATAGGCGGCTAAAAACCCTAAAATGGTTGCAAAAACGCTTGCAAGGGACGCCATCATAAGGCTTGTAAGAAAGCTATTTATAAAACTACTATCCGCAATTAGTGCCACATACCATTCAAAAGTCGGCTCTCTGAACGGAAGGGTTTGATACTTGCCACTATTAAAAGAAAAAATCATCATTACGATGATTGGTAAGTAAATAACTATGAGTGACAGACAGAAGAACGCTGTAAGTATGGAAAACATAAATTTGCTAACAATTAAATTATTCATGCAGCAAACCTACGTCTCTTCGCAAAACCGTATAAAATGATAGGAAGCCCACATATTATGACGGTCATTGCCAGAACAATAGCAATTGTAGCTGCCTGTGATAGATCATAAGTTCCCTTCAAAATGGAAAGCATTATCTGAGCAAGTACAGGCTTTAGCCCGCCACCTAACAATGTTGGCACTGCATAGTCCCCCACGCATACAATAAAGGTTAGAAAAATACCGGCAAGCCATCCGGGAAGTCCAAGAGGCAATATGATATCCTTGAAAATATGAAAAGGCTTTGCGCCCAGCGTGGATGCTGCTTCTATTAGTTTATGATCAATTGAGACAAGCGCCCCATACAATGTGAATGTAGTGAGCATTGAGCCAAACAGAGCAAGTCCGAAGATAGATGCATTCATGGTGTAGAGAATACCAAGAGTTACCGAAAAACCTGTTACTAGTTCAATAAACCACGTAACAACACCATTATCAGATAAGACAAGTTGCCATGAGAAAGCGCGTATAGTGAAACTTGTCCAGAAAGGGGCAAGAATTGCCAGAAGGAATAAAGGGCGCCATTTTTTGTGCACGCAAAATACGATAAAATAGGCATGTGGACATGCAACTAAGCTTGCGACTATGGTAGCGGATGATGCAAGGATAAGACTGCGATAAAGAGCTTGGGTTAAGTGAGGGGTCGCAAAAAATAGTTTGAAATTGTCAAATCCAAAGCCTGTCTCTGTTGTAAGGCTCAATATAACCATATTCAGCGTGGGAAGCAGAAAAAACAATAAGCAAAGAGACAATGCAGGCAATAAAAACGGCCATGGATTTATAGTATTTGAAGAGGCGCTCATATCAGTTACCAATTTATGATAACAGCTCTCATTGGAGCTCCATCAATACAATTCATTTTAAGCGGGACGGCTGCTAGAAAAATATTTTCCTGCTTTACTTCACCTAGGTCTTTTAGGTCTTCTATAAAGGGAATTCCAGCTTGAAATATTTTATGATGAATTTCAAATTCATGATTATAAACATGTCGTCCAGGCATTTCTCGCGCAATATAATCCTGCGGGAAATCCAGACAGATAGCATCAGGTTTTTTTGAGATCAGCCAATCGGCAGCAGAAGCATCAATGTTTGGTGCGTGAGTATGCCAGCGGGTAGATTTGTATCCAAGGCGGTTTGTTAAGTCACTTCTCAGAATTATTCGCTGATTTTGCTTTATATTTCCACCACACCGTCTCTCCAATAAATCAGCTGTAACAGGTGAGGGCAATTCTATATCAGAAATATCAATTATAGTTGCATCACCTAAGAATAAATCTAATCCCATATTCGGAAGGTCTTGTATTGTTGGCCCGTCCTGTTCCATGTGTCGAGGAGCGTCACAATGGGTAAATGCATGTCCAGATTGAATATATTGTGTTTGGTCAAGACAGCCATCTGAACTTTCTGATTTATCTCTCCATATTTCCATTCGCCAACGCCAATGGTTCAATAGCGGCGTTGAGACGTCATAGATAGAAGGTGTATCTGATGGCCATTCAGTTAGCGCGACTGGTCTTGTGGGAGAGGTAGTCATTCCCTCACCTTTAATAGGAAGGCAAAGGAGAAATACCTCAGAGCCAATTTTGTCAAGATTACATAAATTTTCAGTTACTATCAATCCTGCTGAATGCGCTCTATCACGGAATTCTGAATTAGGATTAATAATAGCTTGCGTAAAATCAGCTCTTTTACTCTTAGAACTATCACATGAAAAATCAATACAGATATTAACAACCCCTCGCTCGGCTGCGATCTCCGCGATTGCAGGGGCAAGTTTGGGAATCTGCGTGAAATATTCCCTTCGTCTCATCGGTATAGTATCCGAATGACCTGTTTTTAAAATTATTATTTTTGGTAGTGAGCCCAAACCAATTTTATCTGTAAAATCCCCAGCTGCGATAAACCCAGTTTTAGCGCTCTGTGTTAGGTCTATCACCTGAGCAATATTTGCAAAATTTTCTATTGGAAAATCGTCTAATGTTGGCTTGTCTTTAAAGTGCCAACCTGGCGCACTAGCATAGGTGAATCCTTTTCCAGCCCATCTTAATCCAAATTCCCGAAATTCATCACCATCGGAATAAGATTGAGACACAAGGGGAAAGCTCTCCCAAAACCAATGAGGCTCAATCGTTTGAGCTAGGCTGATATATTCCATTTCTTTTCCTCAAGACTGATGGCTACAAAATGTAGCCATCAATTTTAATAATTTATGCAATTTTAATAATTTATGCGTTTTTAAACTGCTCCCAAGAAGCCATCCATTCATCACGATTATCTGGACTCTTCCTCGGTGAAAGGTTAGACATGAATATTTCGTCAAATTTTTCAATGTTAGACAGATTTAATAGTTCTCTTTTGTCATCCGGTAACATAACTGCCGCTTTTTTATTTGGAACCATGCTGTAATATGTTTTTGCAATTGCAAGTTTTGACTGGAAAGCAGGGCCTGTTACATATTGTAAAAATTTCACTGCATTTTCTTTGTTAGGGGTCGTTGCGGAAACACAAACCGCCTGATCCCATGTGACACCACCTTGTTCTGGAACGAGTGCTTTAAATGGCAGGCCATCATCATACATTCCAGCTTGAACCCACTCACCAGCAATTGCTAAATCATAGGAGCCACCTGCCATCGCCTGAATAACTTGGCTTGTATTACCAACCAGCCCTACTTGTGGTCGTAATTTAGTAAGAGTGTCATTTAATGCTGAAAAAGCAGCTGTGTCTAAATCATACGGATTTGGGTTTCCATTATATTTTGAAAGGCATCCCATATTAGGTAAAAACCAGTCAAATAAAGCTACTCTTCCTTTTACAGACGGGTCAAAAAGAATGTCATAAGACGAGACATCTGATTCTGAGAATTTTTTATGGTTATATGTTATGCCATAATATCCAAATCTATTTACGATGGCGTAAAGTTTCCCGGTTTTCCATACAGGAGGCCAGTTTGCGATTATGTCAAAGTAGTCGTCCAAAGGGAAATCTGCAGGGTTTAATTCCGCTATTATTCCATCTTCTATTGCTTTTGGTATGTAAGCACTAGTGGGGGTGATAACGTCAAATGTCCCGGGAGATGAAGTTTCCATCAAGGCAATCATTTCTTCGTCTGAGCCATCATGAATTTTCAGGTTTACTGTTATACCTGTTTTTTCTTCAAATTCTGTTAACATTCCGGGCTCTTCATATCCACCGAATGCTAACACATTTACAGACGTAGAAGCGCCGGCAATTTTAGAAATGAAAGGAGTCGAAAGGCTAACTGCGCCAATGGCAGCACCTTGGGCTATGAATTTTCTTCTAGTACCACCTAATTGTGAATTAGGATTAATTAAAACGTTCTTGAATTTAGATTTTTCGTTGTTCATTGGAGTCTCCTTAAAACTTAGTGAAGCTTTTGTCAATTGTTAACAATTTTATTGTAGTAGTATTTTCTGTAATCACAAACGTTATTTTCGCACCACACTGCAAACTAAAACGCACTATGTTCAAACTATTTTTATTACTGAAACTCTTCAGACCTATTTTCTAATTTTTGAACCCCACTTTTCTCTGCGCAAGCTATTAAAACGCGCCATAAAATATCGGAGAAAGGCCAGAAAATTTTTTATCGTTGATTTATGTTTCAAAGCATGTCATTTTTACTTATACGTATTACTAATACGAATTACTAATACATATAAATATTACGTATAACTAATAAGGGTTTTGTGTAATGGGGTTTAATAATACCACTCAAAAAGACGTGGCAACAAAGGCCGGGGTATCCCAAGCTACTGTCTCGAACGCATTAAATCCGTCTTCAGAGCTAAATATCCCGTCTCGGACGATTGAGCGGATCAAAAAAGTTGCTAACGAGCTTAATTATAAGCCAAATCGCTTTGCCAAAGCATTGAGAACAAACCGTACGCAAACTCTTGCCTGCATCATTCCCGATATTACAAACCCATTTTATCCAGCCTTGGTAAAGGGTGTGCAACGCACATGCGAAGCTGCGGATTATGATGCGGTAACGCTTAATACAGATGGAAGTAAAGATAGAGAGATGCATTATATCGAGCTTGTGAAGCAAGGTAGGTATGATGGGCTGATAGGCGTATTTTTTAATCTTGATTCATCTCATTTTGAAGAATTAGCCGAACAGAATATTCCGGTGGTGAGGCTGGAGTCGAACGCAAGAGCCCAAGCACCTCAATTCTTTGATAGTTTATATGTAGATGATGAATCTGCATTTAAAGACATAACCCAGCTACTCATTGATAAAGGGCACACAGACATTTGTATGATTTCAGGAAAAGGTGGACCACAACATCTTCGTGTTTCTGGATATAAAAAGGCACTTGCTGATGCTGACATAAAGCCATTCGTGCAGTTAGAAGAAGAGTTCAATGAAAATGGCGGTAAAATGGCGCTTCAAAAATTATTATCAAAAAGACACGCTCCTTCTGCGATTGTTGCCGCCAATGATTTGATGGCAATTGGATGTATGAGAGTTATAAAAAAACTTGGATTGTCTATTCCAGACCAAATCGCAGTCACTGGTTTTGATAATATACCAGCTGCAGAATTGGTCACACCAGCACTTACTACGATTGATAGGTTTCAAGAAGATAGCGCAGCAAAAGCTGCAAAACTGATTATTGGACGTCTTAATAAACAAGTGATTGGACAGGGACAGACAATAAAACAGCCGTATAGAATTATTCGGCGAAATTCGGCGTAGCAAAACAAGGGGAGGAAAAATTGAGAGTTATTTCAAAGAGTATTTTTTACGGTATCATTACCACATCATTTCTTTTTTCAACAGTAGCGGTTTCGAAAACGCAAATCTCTTGGTGGAATTATTCTAATGAGGGAAGTGGTTTAAATGCAGCATTAACGCAATATATCCAAGATGGTTTTAATTCATCTCAGAGTGAGATTGAATTAGAGATCATTTTTAAAGAAGGCGAGTATAATGAGGCAACGAGGACAGCACTGCTAGCGGGCGTAGGCCCTGACATAGTAAGTTCTTCTGGTGCTACTTATGTCGCAAAATATGTAGAAGGCGGGTTCCTTAAATCTTTGGAAGGGTATGCTGAAAAATTCGGCTGGAGTGATAAAATCTTACCATGGGCTTATAATACAGGTGTATTTAGCGATGAGCTTTACTCATTACCCAAAAACTATGAAAGCATGTTGTATTTCTACAATAAAACATTGTTTGAAGAAAATGGATGGTCGCTTCCAACTAATCTTGCTGAATATGAAGCTCTAGCAGCTAAGATACAAGAGAAAGGTTTGTATCCGTTTGCCTATGGCTCTTCTGGCTGGCAAATGACACATGAGCATCTTGCAGGCAACTACTTAAATACTGTGGCTGGCCCTGATAACGTTTATAAGGCAATGGTTGGCGAGAAAGAATGGACGGATCCAGAGTTTGTGGAATCTTTAGAACTGCTTAAAAAGCATATGCTTGCTGGCTACTGGTCTGGAAGCCTTGAGAATTACTATGCTGTTGGGTGGGATGATTTCTCGGCCCAATTCCAGAACAGAGAGGCAGCAATGCTTCAAATTGGTTCGTGGGGTTTTGAAATAGCAACAGGTCTCGATGGTAAGTCAGATGATTGGGGATGGGCACCACTTCCTATACTAACTGAGGAAGGCGGGGAGCCTAACTATCAGCTTTCAGTTGGTGGAACATTATCAATAAACGCTGCAAGTAAGAACCCTGATGCTGCAGCTGAAGTACTTAATTGGATTTTAACCAACAAAGACACCATTATTGAGCTCACTAAAAGCCGAAATTTTGGTGAATGGCTAATGCCTCTTTATTATGAGGAAGCTGACTTTGCGGGTGATATCGAACCAAAGTTGCGTGATTATCTCGTAGACTTTTCTGAGAGAACAGGTAACGGTAACTATGGGTATACAACATGGACCTACTATCCGCCAGAAGCTGGAACGCATATCTGGAAGGATATGGAAGTAGTCTGGGCTGGTGATATCTCAGTTGAAGAATTTCTAGTTGAACAGCAAAAGCTCTGGGAAAAAGCAAGAAAGAATAACGAACTCTTGCCGATAGCAGCAAGATAGAAACTATTGGTGAAATGGAGCCGTTCTGCGGCTCCATTTATCGTTCTCATGAAAAACTTATCGAATAAAGAAATGACAAGCTGGCTTTTTCTGGCCCCTGTATTGTTTATACATTTGCTTGTGGTGGCTATTCCGTCATTATCAAGCCTTGCCCTTTGTTTTACGGATTGGAATGGGTTCGGTAAAATCAATTTTGTTGGCTTTGAGAATTTCTTGGAATTATTTGATGATCGTGTGTTTAAAAAAGCTATCATTCATAATTTAATCTGGACTGTTTTATTCCTAACAGTGCCCATTGCTTTGGCGCTTTTAGCTGCTTTTTTGCTAACGGGGGTCAAACGATTTCAGATGTTTTACAGATTTGTTTTCTTTTTCCCATATATTTTGGCAAGCATCGTTAATTGTCTAATTTGGAAATATCTATTCCATCCCATTCACGGATTAGCGGCTTTTTTTAAAGATATAGGGTGGGAGTCGTTGGCAACATCGCCGCTAACTACCAAGGAGACTTCTTTGTATGCAGTTGCATTTGTAGATGGTTGGCATTTTTGGGGTTTCCTTGTCGTGATTTATATAACCGCTATGTATCAAGTTGATGAAAGCTTGTATGAAGCTGCGGATATTGAGGGTGCGTCAAAATGGCAAACATTTCGATTTGTCACATTTCCATCAATCAGACCGATGTTTTTGTTTTCTTTTCTGATAATTATTATCTGGTCTGTCCCAGCCTTTGATTATGTTTATATTCTCACTTCTGGGGGGCCTGCCTACAGCTCTGAAGTCGTTGCTAATTTTATGTATTTTGAAGCTTTTAGAAATATGAATGTTGGATATGCCTCTGCTGTTGGGGCATTGATGTTTGTTTATGTGTTTACTATTTTGGGTTTCTTTTGGACGCTAAGAAAATTAGGCTGGGAGATATAAATAATGCGAATCTCTGAAAATAAGCTGAGAGGCGCCGTTAGTAATCACATTATTTTAATGACTCTAGCGCTAACGATAATTATGCCGATAATGGTGCTAGTGTTTAACTCAATTAAGCCAGATGAGGAATTTGGAATAAATCCGCTTGGCTTTCCTGAAACAGTTAGATTGATGAATTACTATGATGCATTTGTGATTGGAAATTATGCGCAGGTAATGATGAATTCGCTGTTGCTAGTCACAGGAACATTAACCGTGTGTCTTACATTTTCGAGCATGGCTGCATTTAGTTTGGCTGTTTTAAACCCAAATGGAAAAGCTACGATATTAATAGGCATTTATCTTCTAGTTGGTCTTAGTATTCCAGCCCAATTATTTATACTTCCATTATTTATTATCTGGAAAAATCTCCATCTTAATAACACCTTTATTGGACTAATACTTATTTACAGTGCGCTGAATGCGCCATTCGCTGTTTTTTTGATTAGGAGCTATATGGTTCAACTTCCGCGAGAGTTATTTGAAGCAGCGATTGTGGAAGGGGCATCCACTTTTCAGTTATTCACCCGCGTTGCTTTGCCCTTGTCGTGGCCAGTTTTCCTTACAACTGGGCTTGTTGTAAGTCTGGCGGTTTGGAATGAGTTTTTATTTGCTGTGACATTTATTCACAATGAAGAGTTCAAGCCAATCTCAACAATTTTATATTCTTTTCAGAATCGAAGAGAAGAAAATTATGCATTGATAAGTGCCGCTTCTATAATGATGGCCGCACCCCTAGCGATACTTTTTATTTTGTTTCAAAGAAATTTTATAGCCGGTTTGACGAGTGGCGGAACCAAGGGGTAGTTATGGAACTTGATAGTATTTATCAAGAAAAAGTATATGCAGGTGTGCTTGGCAAGATAATAGGCGTCTATCTTGGCAGACCATTCGAGCAATGGACATATGATATTATTATGCAAAGAATCGGCGAGGTGCATTACTATGTAAATGACAAGCTGAAAAAGCCTTTAATTGTACCCGATGATGACATTACAGGAACCTTCACCTTTTTAAGAGCTTTGAAGGATTATGAATCTAACCTTGATATTGAGGCAAAGCAAATTGGCCAGACTTGGCTAAACTATATTGTTGAGAAAGAGACGATCTTATGGTGGGGCGGTGTTGGGGAGTCATCAGAGCATACAGCTTATCAAAATCTAAAGAATGGGATTTTTGCACCCCAAAGTGGTTCGATCGCACAAAATGGGAAAGTGGTTGCAGAGCAGATAGGTGCGCAAATCTTTATCGATGGATGGGCAATGGTTTGTCCGGGTGACCCGGAAAAAGCAGCGGTACTTGCTGGAAAAGCGGCAAGCGTTAGTCATGATGGCGAAGCAGTGTATGGCGCAAAGATCGTTGCTGCGCTCGAATCATATGCATTTGTGGAGACAAATATATCAAAACTATTATCAGTCGCTAAAACGCTTATTCCGAAAGATTCTAGTATTTTCAGAAGAATAAGCGATATTGAAGAATGGCATTCATCAGAAAAAGATTGGAAGAAAACAAGGCAGAGTATTGAAAACCGATATGGTTATCAGCACTATCCTGGTGGGTGTCATATGATTCCAAATCACGCATTGATTATTCTCTCTTTATTATATGGTGAGGGTGATTTTGATAAAACAATGAATATCGTAAATACGGCTGGATGGGATACAGATTGCAATTCTGGGAATGTTGGCTGTCTTATTGGCATCAGAAACGGTTTAAACAGTTTTGATAGTGGAACAGATTGGCGAGGCCCGGTTAGTGACATAATGTATTGTCCAACCGCTGATGGCTCGCAGACAATTACGGATGCTCTGACGGAATCTTATAAAATTATTAAGATTGCGAACCAAATTCGAGGAATAGAATTTCAACCACCAAAAAATGGTGCACGCTATAACTTTGAGATGCCCGGTTCTATTCAAGGGTGGAAGGGAGCTATTTTAAATCTAACATCTAACAGCTCATTTTTAGAAATAACTAACGTCGAAGGGCATAGTCACACTGGAAGCCGCGCACTTAAAATAAGGTACAATCTGGCACAAACCGAAAGTGGAAAAATATTTGCGAACTCTTTTTTCCCGAAGGAATTAACACAGCTAACGGGTGAAGCAAAAAAGACATTTTTTAGTTATAACTTTTTATGTTGCCCCCAAATCTATTCAGGCCAACTAATTTCCTCTGAAGTAACTGCAGATATAAATAACAAGCAGCCACTCTCATTCCGCTTTTTTGTGAATGCCTATTCCAAAAGTGATGCACTTACAACATTCGGTGCAGAAATTATCACAATTAAACCTGGTCAAACGCAGAAGATTGACTGGAAGGTGAAAGTTCCAGACTCATTCCCTATCGCTGAAATAGGCTTAGAGATCATCTCCGTTAAAAATCAGACAGATGGCGTACTATATCTTGATTATGTCAATATATCAGGAAAAGCTTTTACTAAATTCCATAGACCAGATCATGTTAATCCGCTTGCGCGAGGGAAAGTGCCAGATAGGAACGCGGCAGTAATGTGGCGACAAAGCTGGATTAAAGCATGTGATCATTGGACAGATAGATCTTGGGAGCCAGCTTTCAAAATAAGTAATAATTTTGGTAGGGGTTTAATACTCACTGGGTCATCTGAATGGTCGGATTATACCGTTTCAACAGATGTGAAATTTTACCTTGGTAAGTCAGGGGGAATTGTAGCAAGAGTGCAAGGGCTTCAGAGATATTATGCGCTAGAGTTAACAGCTAAAGGAATATTAAGGCTTGTGAAAGTGCTCGATGGGGTCACTATATTATGCGAGATACAAGAAACATTTGAGCTGAACAAAGCCTACCACCTAGAGTTAGGCGTAAATGGTAGCGTAATAACGGGCAAAATGAATTCAAAGTCTATTCTTGAGTATGATGATAAAAATAACCCTCTTTTATCAGGGTCAATTGGACTTGTTGTTGAAGCAGGAACTCTATTTACAGAAATGATAGAAATTACTTAGATCACCATTCCAAAATATTTAAATATACAAATCAATGAGCTGATATAATCTGCCCATCAGCATTAAAAATATGGCACTTTTCAGGGTTAAATCCTACCTCGACCTCATCGCCAACAGTGATGTTGCTCTCTGAATTTGTTTCCGCAATAAGCGGTTCACCCTCTTTATCAATATATAGAAAAGTACTTGAGCCAAGCCTTTCAACAATAATAACTCTTCCTTTCCAGCTTTTGAACTTAGCAGAATTCACCCAAAGGTCTTCTGGCCGAATGCCTAGTCGAATATCATCTCCGATATTAATGTTATCAGAAGACCCGTTTATGGCAAGGTTAACAGATTTCATTAAACCAACCTCAAAACCTTGTTTAGATTTTTTGGAAACTTTAGAATCAATGAGATTCATTTTTGGAGAACCTATAAATCCACCAACAAACTCATTCGCTGGTTTTTTATACAGACTAATCGGTGGCCCGATCTGGGATACCTCTCCTTTATCTAAAACAACTATTTCATCAGCCATCGTCATTGCTTCAGTTTGGTCATGGGTTACATACACCATTGTCGCACCTAATTGATCATGGAGCCTTGCTATTTCAACCCGCATCTGTACTCGAAGTGACGCATCCAAATTAGAAAGTGGCTCGTCGAATAGAAAAACTTTTGGCTTCCTAATTATCGCACGCCCTATGGCTACCCTCTGTTTTTGACCACCAGATAATTGTTTAGGTTTTCTTTTAAGTAATTCTTCTATCTGCAGTATTCGTGCAGTTTCAAAAACACGCTCTTTAATCTCGTCCTTTGGCCTTTTTTCAATTGTAAGACCAAATGCAATGTTTTCAAAAACAGTCATATAGGGAAATAGCGCATAAGATTGGAATACCATCGCAACACTTCGATGTTTGGGCGCAAGGTCATTAACAACTAGCCCATCAATAGACACAGTACCATTATTAATATCTTCTAATCCGGCAATCATTCTAAGAAGCGTTGACTTCCCACACCCACTAGGTCCAACAAGGACTGAAAAAGAGCCACTTCTTATATCAAGTGATACATCCTTTATGATGTGTTTATCACTAAACCATTTGTTCACTTTATCTAACTTAATACTGGCCAATACCCGAGTGCCCCGCAGTGTTTTATCGCCATTTAACCCTACAGTTTTAGAGCGGCTAACTCAAGAAAATAATGTAAATTTGAAATATTTTAACATATTGAATCAATTGATAAAAATAAAAAAAGAGCGTTGGTTTTATCCTATATTTTGCTTAAAGCTCTGGCTTCAAAAAAATAGGAACCGATTAGAAAACGAACTTCTTTAGATACACATAATTTTTATAGCTAAATAGAATAGTAAGCTGGTCTGCATATACTTTAATCAGACATCAAAACAACATTGCACAACGCGATGGTAGCATGCCCATATTAAGGAGTTAACAGGTGAGCCTACCTTGATTATTCAGCCGCAACTTCTAATCCCAAGAACCCGCCTGATTGCCGATTCCAATAACCTGAATATATTCCATTTAGTTCAAGAAGAGAGCTGTGCGTTCCTTGCTCAATTATTTGTCCTTCATCCATCACAATAATTCGGTCCATATGCGCAATTGTCGAAAGCCGATGTGCAATTGCAAATACTGTTTTACCAACCATAATATGCTGCAGTGCTACCTGGATTACACTCTCAACTTCGCTGTCTAACGCACTTGTAGCCTCATCTAGAACTAAAATCGGGGCATCTTTTATTATGGCTCGTGCAAGTGCTATTCGCTGGCGTTGCCCCCCTGAAAGCTTCACGCCTCGCTCTCCAAGATAGGCATCATATCCTGTGCGTCCCTGATTATCTACAAGGTCCAAAATGAATTCATGCGCGCCTGCGTTTTTTGCAGCTTCAATCATATCCAGCTCAGTTGCATCCGCTCTGCCATACATGATATTATCGCGTGCCGTTCTGTTGAACATGGATGTCTCTTGCGAGACCACACTGATGTTACTTCTTAAGCTCTCTTGTGTTACATCTCGCACATTTTGATTGTCAATCAGCACATCACCTTTTTCAGTGTCATAAAGGCGTAAAAGTAAAGCAATTAGGGTAGATTTTCCTGCACCTGATGCCCCAACAACACCCAACTTTTCTCCTTGTCTAATTGAAAGTGAAATATCTTTTAATCCGCCTTTCTTTTGTCCATACGCAAATGTTACGTTGCTGAATTCAACATCACTATTTTGCACGATAAGCTCTTTAGCGTTTTGGCTATCACTCATATCATGGGGAACTGCTAGTGTTTTCATGGCGTCTTCAACTTCACCAAGATTTGTGTAAATAGCCATGAGTGAGAAACTTACCCAGCCTGCCATCATCATCAAGCGCATTGCAATAGAGCCAGATGCCACCACTTCACCTGGGGTGGCAGACCCGCTCGTCCACAAAAATATTGTATAGAAAGTGACAGCTACAAAAATCGAGCTAGCATAAACTAAAATGCATGTTCTAAACCAAACAATCTCGTTACCATAGGTAATGAGCGCATCCCTTAATTTTGAAAACGCTCCGATTGCAGCTCTATCCTCATGCTTTGAATTCGCAAAAAGCTTAACAAGATTTATGTTACTTACAGTATCAACTATCTGGCCTGTTGCCTCCGCCTGAGCATTAGCCCTTTTAGATGAGGTTATCTTAATTCTTGGCATAAAGAACGCCATCATCGCGTAAAATCCAGCAAACCATATGACTACGATTAAGCCCGCCCGCCAATCAATCAGACTGATTATCCAGAATGAGGAAGCAACCGAGGCTAATGCAAAAAGAACCGTATGTATTAATTCTACAACTACGTCTGTTAGGGAGCGCGAAGCTTGTATTTCTTTTTGTGCTATCCTGCCTGCAAAATCATTATCGAAGTAACTTTTTGAATGTCCAAGGGTCCATCGATGTATGCGGATAGATATTGAGCTGCGAATATTCGGGCTGATAACAATGGATTGCATATAGTTAGAGAAAAAGAAAAAAATGGGCCTTATTAAAAATAGAAAGCCCACTGCACCCAGAAGCAAAAACCCTTTTTCGGCAAATAAAGATTGCGGGCTTGATTCTAAAATCAAATCAATAACAAACCCTATCAGCGCAGCTGTAAACGTCTCAACAACACCAGATAGAATGCTTGCAACAGCGGCCAGTGTTAATGCAGCATATGTCCCATTCAAACACCATCTCATAAATGCAAATAATGTACGTGGGGGAGGGGTTTT
>JAACDT010000185.1 GCA_009936885.1 Alphaproteobacteria bacterium | reverse complement strand
TTAGCAATACAGTTCGGCAAGAGCTGAATTGTTTTTATATCTCGTCTATCCCATCTCTGGTCAGCAGTTGTTATTGCTTTTTTGCCCGCAACAGTATTTGTGATTAAGGTTGGTTTGGCTGTTACCACTAATGCTGGCGGCACATTTGTTGGAAATTGATGAGCTCTATCTGCCACACCGCGCGTAACCTGCAAATAAATTAGTCCATTTGTGATACGGTTTGATCTAACTAGCCTTTTGAAAATCTGTTTAATTACCGTCTCTGATATCGGTAAATCCAACGAAATTTCACTGAGGGAACGCTTTAAGCGTGTATAATGGCATTCAAAGTCTATTAGATTTTTATTTAAAACTAATACAACTTCATAAACACCATCCCCGAACTGGTATCCCCTATCTTCAATATGGACAAATGCATTTTTATGGGGAAGATACCGACCATTTACATAGGCTATTCTAGACATAGCTACTCTTTTTCTTATCAATTTTTATTCTATAACTTCTGGTATATTATAATGATGCCAAATTTATTTGGCAGATAATATATTTTCTGCTTGGCGTGATTTACCCTGCTTTGCAAATACTATGACGTGGTCGCCTGCTTCAATAATTGTATCTCCTCGTGCAGGGATGATTTGCTCCCCTCTTAAAACTGCGCCTACTGTTACCCCTTTGGGAATTCTTGACTTTCGCAACGGTAACCCAACAAGATCAGAGCCAGATACAGCTTCAGCCTCAAGCACTTCTCCCAAACCCTCAACAATAGAATGCACATCAATAATCCGGCCTCGCCTAATATGTTCAAGAACAGATGATACTGTTATTTGGGGTGGGTTTATAACAACATCCACTCCTAATGTACTAATCAGGGGCAGAAATCCTTGCATATTGACCAGAACAACCGCGTATTTTGCGCCGATTCTCTTAGCCAGAAGTGCAGACAGAATATTTCCTTCATCATTATTAGATACAGCAACAAACGTCTCTGAAGAGCCAACGCTCGCCTCTTTTAGAATATCTGCATCTAAAACATCTCCGCAAATTACACTTGTATTTGATAGTTTTGCGGCAATATTTATTGCCTGATCTTTATTAAGTTCGATTATCTTGGATTTAATCTCACTATAGCCTGACTCAATTTCTTGGGCTAGTAATTGACCAATATTACCGCCACCTGCGATTACCACAGAAGAAGTCCTATGTTCGTGATGTCCAAATGCAGCCATTGCGCGCTCTAAATGTTCGGTATCACACACAAAATATACTCTATCGCCCGTTTTCAATTTATCCGTACCATCACGGGAAATTGTCACTAAATTCTCACGCAGGATAGCAACAATTGTGATGGAGAGATCTGGAAACAAATCTGTTAGATGACGCAATGGTGTATCTATAATCGGGCAATTACTGTCGCATAAAACACCGACCAACTGTAGTTTTCCTCCTCCCAGCTCTTTGACATCAAATGCGCCTGGCAGCCTGATCTGACGGCTTACCGCAGATGCAACCTCCTGCTCTGGTGAAATAATAAAATCAATTGGCATGTTCTCTGTAGTAAAAAACTTACTTTTAACGTCAGAGCGCAAATAAGCGTTTGAGCGAATTCTAGCTATTTTAGTTGGTGTTTTAAACAGGCTATGTGCCATTTGACAGGCAACCATATTTACTTCATCGGATTCTGTAACAGCAATAATTAATTCAGCTTGGTCAAGGCCTGCTCTTTCTAATACATCAGGATGAGATGCCAACCCCACAATAGCGGACAGGTCCGCATGCTCTGCAATGCGTTGCACTTTTTCTTCATCATCGTCAATGACAGTAACGTCATTTTGCTCAGCTGCTAGATGGGTTGCTATCGCACTCCCCACGATTCCTGCACCGCAAATTACTATCCGCATTAATGTCTAATCCTAAATTCTTGTGCTTTTTGTTATATCTGCCCCAATTAAGAAAAATCAAGGAGTTTAACTATCTGAAATTCCCACCGACTTTAATTTTCGATGAAGCGCAGAGCGTTCCATCTCTATAAATTTAGCCATTTGAGAGATATTTCCATCAAATCTGTCTAATTGAGATAATAAATAGGCACGCTCAAACCTCTCTCTTGCTTCTCTTAGTGGAAGGGACATGAATGTTTCATTTAAAGTTTGAGTGTTAATATTTGAATTTGATGGGCTGTTAAACTCTGGCAGGGACGATACGCCAACAGGCTCACCATCATCATCCGATGATAAGATCATAATTGTTTCAATCACATTTTTAAGCTGCCTTACCGAGCCAGGCCATTCCAAGGCTCTCAGCGCATTCAACAGGTCTTCTCCTAGCTTTATTGGCTTCTTTCCAAGCAATTCTGACTGTTGCTGAACAAAATACTTAGCAAGCTGTGCTATATCTTCTCTGCGTTGTGATAATTCTGGAACATAAATATTTACAACAGCAAGTCTATAAAACAAATCCTCTCTTAGTTTTCCAGCTTCAATCATTTCTTGTGGGTTATTATTAGTAGCAGAAATAATACGAACATCAGACATAATTTCAGATGTTCCCCCTACTCTTCTGAAGCGTTGCTCAGTCACTGCACGTAGTATACGTGCCTGCATAGTCGCAGATAAATCACTTATCTCGTCGAAATAAAGCGTTCCCAGATGTGCCTGCTCTAGCAGGCCAACGATTCTGCGCCCATATTGAAAAATTTCTGATCCAAATAATTCTGCATCACCTTTTTCATCAGACAATCGACTGCATGAGACAACAACAAAGGGATGCTCAGAACGAGATGATTTATCATGTATTAATCTGGCAACAGTCTCTTTGCCGGATCCTGGTCTTCCTTGGATAAGCACTCTGCTAGATGTTGGTGCAATTTTTTCAACATCATTTTTCAGCTGTTTCATTTTTGCTGAATTACCAATTAAATCTGGCTGCTTGTAAACAGCTGTTCGTGCACGTAGTAATTGGTTTTCAACCTCCAGCCGCTTTGCTTGCAACGCTCTTCTGACTGTCAGTATTAAACGCTCTGCCTTAAATGGTTTTTCAATAAATTCATATGCGCCATTTCGGATTGCCTCCACCGCTGTGGATATTGTCCCATGTCCAGAAATCATCAATATTGGCATATCAGGATAAATTTCCTTACACCAACTAAGCAGCTCTAAACCATCCATATCTGAATCACGCATCCAAATATCTAAAATGGCACAGGAAGGTAATCTTGTTGATACAATATCACGTGCCTGCTCTGCATTTGCTGCCTGAACAGTCGAAAACCCCTCATCCTCAAGTGTAAGGCTTATGAGTGATCGAATATCTGGCTCATCATCAACAATTAAAATCTCTTCACTCATTAGGCATCATCCTTTGATATTTTTTCACCTGAGAGAGGAATAGATATCGTAATATGTGCTCCGCCTTCATGATGGTTTTGCAATTTAATCTGACCTGCATGATCTTGAATAATTTTTTGTGCAATCGCTAAACCAAGACCTGTTCCAGCATCTCTTCCTGTCACATATGGCTCAAATAACTTGGCCAGATTTTTAGTTTGAAAACCAGGACCATTATCTTTTATTTCAATAAATGCTAACGCGCTATCACATCTTAAATCAACCATGATAAGGGAGTTTACAACTTTATTTTCTGTAAGAGAGTCGATTGCATTTTGGAGCAAATTTGCAACAACTTGCCGAATTAATCCAGAATCCGCATCGATATATATAGGGTGTGGCGGCTTAGAAAATGATATCCGTATTAGCTCGTCCTCATTCTGATATAGCTTTATCTGCTCTTCGATAAGTGCTGAGATTTCTTGTTTTATTAAAATGGCTGCTGGCATTCTTGCAAAACTTGAAAATTCATCAACCAGCCTTCCGATATCGCCAACCTGCCTGCTAATAATCGTCAGAAACTGATCGAACTGTTCTGCTTTTTCAGGGTCATCTGGCCTATATTTTTTCTTTAACCTATCTGCTGCTAGTTCTATCGGCGTAAGCGGATTTTTAATTTCGTGGGCTATTCGTCTTGCAATATCTGACCAAGCTGCTTTGCGTTGTGCTGATAACAGATCCGTTACGTCGTCAAATGTAACGATATATCCCACTATTCTACCTTCGATTTTCTCAGACGTAATACCAGCTTGAAGAAAAAGCTGCTGGTCGTTCCTGACAATCATAACTTCAGTATTATATTGACGTTTTTTGCCTTGCTTGATTGCAGAAAGCAACTCTGCAAATTCTGGCAATGCATCTGTTAACTGACTTCCGATCATTTGTTCTTTCGAATAATCCAGCAATGTGCAAGCAGCTGTATTAGGCAGGGTGACTATTCCCTCACGGGTGAGACCAATTACCCCTGATGAAACACCAGACAGCACTGCTTCGGTGAATTCACGTCTTTGATCAAGTTGCTTATTAGCATGGACAAGCTGCCTCTGACTTGAGGATAAATCATCCATCATTCTGTTGAAGCTACTACCCAGAAGGGAAATTTCATCCAAATCTGTTTTAATATCTACCCTCGAGTTAAGATTGCCAGCTCTAACCGCATCTGCAACTGAAATAATACCTCGTAGCGGGTTTGTGATAGCGCCAGACAGGCTAAGACCAATCCAAAGGGCCGATAATAATAAAAATAACGAGATAACCGCAAAGATAGCGGCCATTGAGATTTGTAGGTCAAACTGCCTAATGGATAGAGATTGATAGTCAGATACCGCCAAACGGGTTTTATCAACTGCCTCGAGAACATCAGAATCAATAAATCGGCCAACCAGTAGATAGGCATCTACAAAATTATTTAATTTAACCAAAGCCTGAATTTTAGTATTATCTTCGGTTCGTGAAATAACAACTTCATCATTTCTTGCGCGCTCTAACCACTCGCGATTGAGATCTGAAAATATAATAGAGAATGCAAATCGTGACTTGGCAATAATTTGTCCTGTACCATCCAAAATCACTGCTTCAGACAGATTTCTTATGCCTACCTGATCTGTTATGAACCTATTAAAAATCTGTTTGTTCTGAGCTAATTTTAATCCATCCCTATTAACGTCATTTGCCATTGCAAGCACCTGACCTCGCACAGAACGGGTATGCTCCTCAAGATAGGCATCCGCTATGGTAACAGAATCATTTACCGCTGTTGAAATACGCTCTGAGAAC
>JAACDT010000184.1 GCA_009936885.1 Alphaproteobacteria bacterium | reverse complement strand
ATGATAACACGCATAAAATGAACTTAATGGTCAAATTTTTTTTATTGAAAGTTTACGTCAAAACCAAGGCTGGATACACGACCAACAGATGCGGCTACCGTTGGGCGGGGGCCGCAAAGGCTGCTGCTCGCGTTTTCCAGGGCTCTCACAATGTTTTAATCACTTAAAACCAAGAATTTCGACGATTTTTGAAAACACGGCACGGACGGACACGCTCTCTAATAGAGACACACCCTCTTATAGAGATGCGAGGACGCATCTAAAAAGGATATACTGAGATGAACCAGACAATTCTGAAACCCATAGCACTGCTAAACCATTCTTCGATTCACACCTAGAGCTCAAAACTGAGGGTATGAAGAAAATGTAAAGGATTTTGAGATTTCTTTTTAAATTAAGGACTTCCGTCATAGCCCAGAACGTCTTTTGAACAAAATTCTCAAGAACTTCTCCAAGGGGCTTGCATAAGAAGGGACAGCGAGAGGTCCGAGCCCCTGGGGCCCCCCAAAAGAAGGCGACAAGGCTGGATACACGACCAACAGATGCGGCTATATGCTCGCCTCTTCCAGGGCTCTCAAAACATTCTGATAGTAGTAGTAACATTGTATTTCAAGATCAAAATACAACAACAATGAGCCGCGCAAGACTCCACAGATTACTGGTTTATAATAATTGTCAGTGGACAATAACTAGACCAATACAGGTCATCGCCAGGCGCAACGTAAAAGTAAAAGAATTATGGCAATACTACATAAGTGTGTCATAACGAAGACAAAATTGGATAAAAAAAAAAAAATCAACGAACTATGAGGGGGTTTGGCGAGTTCCAACTAGGCTCATTACGGGCGGAAAATAGTGAGAACGAGGCCAACAAGGATGCTTTAGAGGCACATTTTATGACATCCTTCCCAATTTGGCTATTGGTACAAAACTGGCGAGAAAAATGTTTCAATCGAGACTTATTTTCCTTGGATACCTGCCCACGTACCGAAATTTCAATTGAGTAATGTGATACTACATGGTGCCGTGCAAGGTCTGCCACCAGAGGCGCATACTTTTCCTGTTTGTAATTATGGGCGTTCGAGATATTCGCATCCCAAGGGCATGTCAATTCAAAAATGCAAACACGACTAGAGGCAATATCGCGAATAAAAATATCCGGCTTCAAATTTGTCACCAGTACATCAGGTGGGATAGTCCCACCATTTGGTCCCTGTAATCCTGCTAAATCCGAAAATAAAACGCAATCCGGGCCAAGAGACGGTCTAATCATGTCAATGATTGTACGTAATACAGAGTTATGTCTCCATGTGTATCTACCCTGGTCAAGGGCCACCGAACAGTTAGACAGAACGTGTAACAGCGTCTGAATATTCCCGCATAAACAACACCTATCATTGACCCTCTTACCCCACCTTTTAAGGTTGTCACCGGTAGGCAGGGTGTTTATTCCAGCATTCATGGCAAACTTGAGCACTCCTTGGGGGATATCCCACAAGTAGCTTTTCCAGGTCACACACCCACCCTCTTCCATCACCAATGCCAAATAATCACCCTGCATCGTGTAGTGCCCGATCTTCTCCTTCCAAAAATCACTAAAACCCTTTTGCACCTTGGCCTGGATTTTCCCCTTCAGCTGCTTTTCAGTCAGTGCCCCAGGAGCCGAGGCCGCAGCTTCAATGGCTGCTACCTCTTCCTCCACCTCCACAGGTAGTGGGGAAAACTGATCCAAGAGGCCCTGGGAAAGATCCAGTCCCTGATTAATGCCATCCCCATGACCTGAGCCGGCGGGAGCAACAATACCGTCCAATAACCCCTTTACATACACCGCCGAGGAGAATTTCCGGCACCACTTGTCCTCTCTTTCTTCTTTACAATCCAGTGCATGCCGTACACGTTCGTCACCAAACACACGCATCTTAGATAAAGAAAGGGCCCGGGACTCCATGTATAGGTGGCTAATTGACTTAATATTCAAACCATGAACATCATGAACCAAAGCCCACGATGCCCCATTAGGGAGCCCAAGCCATTTTTTTAAGTAACGATGCACCAGATTATCCAGATCCCTCAACTGAGACAAATGCAAATCATGGACAGACAGGACAAAGCGATTCGCATTCAAAAAATAATCAGCAAAAATCCTGACCTTATATTCATTCCGTACCAGCAGAGAATCCAGGTTCATCAACTGTTCACTCATCCTCTCCTTAATCAAATCAGCCACAGATGAGACAGAAAAATTAAAAGTGAAGTAGCCACCCAAAAACTTATGGCACTTGTCACGAAGGATAGACAAAATCTCTGAATCACCTAGGTTAAAAGCCAACTCCACCGACCTGCCCCCCTT
>JAACDT010000183.1 GCA_009936885.1 Alphaproteobacteria bacterium | reverse complement strand
CTAGAATTAACGCTGAGACGAAAGCTGTCTTTATATGGGATGATGCTTACTTCAAACAGAGAGGCTATTCTTTGAAACGTCTTGTTTTTATATATGAGACGTTATGTTCCATGCCAGTTGATATTATTTATGGAACAACAAGCGATGTGATAAAGACGATAGCACCCAAAAAAATTATCACTTCGTTTACAGCTGACCTTCCCATTCAGAATATATTTAAAGATATCTCCAAACAGTTTGAGCTTGAGTTTGTGTATCAACCAAGCTTTTGCCAGATTGATGACAGCTTTGAGTTTAAGCGTTTTTTTAAATATTGGAATAAGGCAAAAAAGACTGCCCTTAGAAGAGATGGCATCTGAGATAAGCCGGCTTTCCTATGCCGAAAGCAAATCGCTCTTTTATCTATCATTACCCAGATAAACACTGTTCATGCGAACGAATTAGCTCTTATAACCAATAATATAGCGTGCATATTTACATAAAACTTTTCACTAATCTTTACACGCGTAAAATTTAATGCTTTATAATAAGGAGCTTTTTCAACCGATGAAATTTTTTTCGTGAACTGGGAATAAACGGAAATGGATGTGGATGATATAAAAAATATGGATGAATTTGCTAGTGTTGTTGGTATTTCTCGTCCTACAATTTCCAAATATTTTAATGATGCAGATAGCGTAAGACCAACTACAAGACTTAAGATCGAGGAAGCGCTAAAGAAGTATAAATATCGACCTAATATTTATGCAATTAATCAAAACCGTAAGCTGACAAAAAATATAGGTATTATTGTTCCCTATTTAGCAGATCCCTTTTTTGCAGAAATAGCTCGTTTCCTTGAGCGCCGTGTTTTGGATTTTGGATTCATGCCATCTCTGTTTTCTGCCCATGGCGATACAGATATTGAAAAAACAAGTTTGGATACCCTGCGCTCATTAAGACCCGCAGGCGTTTTGCTTGCCCCACTTGGAAGAGCGTCTGACAAAAGGCATATCGAAGAATTCTGCAGAGATGTTCCAACTATCCTGTTCGATAGTAATATTGAAGGCATAGGAGAAGCCTTTATTGGCTCAGATAATTTTAGTTTTGTGTCACAAACAGTTGAATATTTAAACCGAACAGGAAGCACTCCAACATTCTTTGAAATGAGTGATCCTGCTAACCCAAATGCAATTAAACGGCGAAATGCCTATCTAGCCATGATGAAACAGCTCGAGCTTGAACCACATATGGTTCAGATAGAGGGAAGTGGATGGGAGTTTGAAGAAATTGGTCGTGCAGGTGCCTTAAAAATCCTAAAGCCAGACGCATTGCCAACCGATACAATATTATGCAGTAATGATCGTTTAGCCATCGGGCTTTTATCAGCATGCTATGAGCTTGGAATTCGTGTCGGCAGAGAAAAGGATAGTGAGCTAAGGGTAGCATCACATGACGACCACCCTTATTCAAAGTTTACGTGCCCCTCTCTTACCACCGCGGCACATGATTACGAATCAGTGGCAAGCCAAAGCGTAGACACTCTTTTTAAACTAATAGAAGCAGGTGGACGTTTTAATAACAGAGAAGAAAAACTATTCGCCGCGCGGCTTATTATGCGGGATTCTGCCTAATCAAAAAAATATATTCAACTTAATAAAATAAAATATTTTTACGCGCGTAAATTTTTTATTGACGCGAGTAAAGTTTTCTGTTCCCCTTTAAATGCAATTTTAAGGAGGAATGAAATGCAACTAAAAAAACTTGTTGTTGCGGCTGCGTCCGTAACATTATTATCTTCAAGTTTGGCAAGTGCCGATACTTTGACGATAGCTACTGTTAATAATGGTGAGATGATCCGTATGCAGGGTCTAACCGACGATTTTACTGCAGAAACGGGACACACCGTAGAATGGGTTACTCTTGAAGAGAACGTACTTCGCCAGCGCGTAACAACCGATATCACAACCAAAGGCGGTGCCTTTGATATTATGACTATCGGCATGTATGAAACACCAATCTGGGGCAAAAATGGCTGGTTAGTACCGCTTGATGACTTAAGTGCAGGCTATGATGCTGATGACATCCTACCAGCAATGGCAGGCGGTTTGAGCTATGATGGAACCTTATTTGCGGCACCATTTTACGGCGAAAGCTCAATGATTATGTATAGAACAGACCTAATGGAAAAAGCTGGTCTTTCTATGCCAGAAGCGCCTTCTTGGTCATTCATTGCCAAAGCAGCACGTGAAATGACAGACCGTGATAATGATATCAACGGCATTTGTCTTCGCGGAAAAGCTGGCTGGGGTGAAGGCGGTGCATTCATTACTGCTATGTCAAATTCATTTGGCGCACGTTGGTTTGATAAAAACTGGAATGCACAGTTCGACACACGCGAATGGTCAGATACATTGAATTTCTTCTATAATATGATGTCAGATGCAGGCCCAGCTGGTTTTGCAACTAACGGATTCAATGAGAATCTATCTTTATTCCAACAAGGTAAATGTGGAATGTGGATTGATGCAACAGTTGCTGCTTCTTTCGTAACAAATCCTAAGGACTCAACTGTAGCAGACAGCGTTGGCTTTGCTCTTGCACCAGATAACGGAATGGGCGTTCGCTCAAACTGGCTTTGGGCGTGGGCTCTTGCAATTCCAGCAGGAACTCAAAAAGAAGAAGCTGCAAAGCAGTTTATCGAATGGGCAACATCAAATGGATACATTGAGCTTGTAGCTGCAAACGAAGGTTGGGCAAATGTACCTCCTGGCGCAAGAACATCTCTGTATGAAAATGCAAACTACAAGGATATTCCTTTCGCCAAGATGACTTTGGAATCAATCTTAACTGCTGATCCAAACAACTCCACTGTAGATGAAAGTCCATATGTTGGTATTCAGTTTGCTGCAATCCCAGAGTTTGCTGGCATTGCAACTGACGTAAGTCAGGAATTCTCTGCAGCATATGCAGGTCAACAGTCAATTGCAGAAGCACTTGCCAAGGCTCAAGCACTAACAAATGATGCAATGGAAGCTGCTGGCTACCGCTAAGCAAAACTTAATGCCAAGGGGGGATATTCTCCCTGTTACCCCCCTTGGATTATCTTTTCATATGAAAGCAGTTCATTTATTCTTGCTCTATAGGAACCTGTAACGTGTCTACCAAGCACTCAAGATCTCTCGCTCGAATAATGATCGCTCCAGCAGTTTTTGCCTTACTTGTCTGGATGCTGATTCCGCTTTCTATGACTGTCTATTTTTCTTTTAAAAAATACTTGCCACTTCGCGGTGGTGACCTTGGGTGGGTAGGGTTTGAAAACTATTCACGCTTCTTGTCCTCCAGCTCATTTTGGCCAGCGGTTGGCACCACGATATTTATCGTCGGCAGTGTATTGGTTATTACAGTCATATTAGGTATTTTAATCGCATTACTCTTAGATCAGCCCATCTGGGGACAGGGTATTGTGCGCATTATGATCATAGCACCATTTTTCATCATGCCCACCGTATCTGGATTAATTTGGAAAAACATGTTTATGGATCCAACAAATGGTTTCCTTGCGCATCTATGGCGGGCGGTTGGCGCTGAGCCCATACAATGGTTAAGCCATGCATCCGTTGCCTCTCTTGTTACGATAATAAGCTGGCAATGGTTACCATTTGCTACCTTGATTCTGCTTACCGCAATTCAGTCGCTTGACTCAGAACAAATCGAAGCAGCTGAAATGGATGGTGCGAAGCCGATTGGACGTTTTTTCTTTATCATCCTGCCACATCTAGCACGCGCAATCACGGTTGTAATTCTAATTCAAACCATATTCCTGCTATCCATTTTTGCAGAAATTTTTGTTACGACGGCTGGCGCTTTTGGAACAAAAACACTTACCTATCTTATATTTCAGCGAGTGCTAGAAAGCCAAAATGTAGGGCTTGGTTCGGCTGGCGGAGTATATGCAATTATTTTGGCTAATATTGTCGCGATTTTCTTAATGAGAATTGTCGGCAAAAATTTGGATAATTAGGGTTTAACTCATGGCAAGAACGGTTACACCACAGAAAAAAATTTTAAATACTGCCCTTTCTTGGACATTAGCTATTATTATTTTCTTCCCCATTTTCTGGATTCTTGTTCTCTCATTCAAAACCGAGGGGGATGCAATTCGAACCCCGATAGAGGTATTAACAAGTACTTGGACGTTAGAAAGTTATTCAATTGTTCAAGAAAGATCAGATTACTTAAAACATTTCACAAACTCGATAATAATTGCTCTTGGCTCAACGGTACTTGGTATTATAATTGGCGTGCCTGCTGCATGGTCAATGGCGTTTGTCCCATCAAAACGTACCAGAGGTATTTTGATGTGGATGCTTTCAACTAAGATGCTTCCTGCGGTAGGCGTTCTCTACCCTATTTATCTGATATTTATTGAACTTGGCATTTTAGATAGTAGGACAGGACTGGTGGTTATATTAATGCTCATGAACCTGCCAATTATTATCTGGATGCTTTATACGTATTTCAGAGAAATACCAGCTGAAATTCTGGAAGCGGCAAGAATGGATGGCGCAAGTCTAACCTCAGAAATTCTATATGTACTTACTCCCATGGCGGTACCGGGGATTGCCTCAACGCTACTTCTTAATATTATTCTTGCTTGGAATGAGGCGTTCTGGACACTTAATTTAACTGCCGCAAAAGCAGCACCGCTCACAGCGTTTATTGCAAGCTATTCGAGCCCAGAGGGATTATTCTTCGCCAAATTAAGCGCCGCATCGGTAATGGCTATTACCCCTATTTTAATAATGGGATGGTTTAGTCAAAAACAGCTCGTCAGAGGTCTTACCTTTGGCGCCGTTAAATAGGTAAATCAAATGAGACAAATTGAATTAAAACAAGTATCAAAGCATTTCGGGGATATTGAAGTCATTAAACCCATAGATTTGCAGATAAACGATGGTGAATTTGTTGTTTTCGTTGGACCGTCCGGGTGCGGAAAATCCACCTTGCTTAGACTTATAGCAGGATTAGAAGATGTAACGTCGGGACAAATTTTTATTAACGGGAAAGATACAACCCAACTCGCCCCATCTGATCGCGAGCTTGCAATGGTTTTTCAATCCTATGCTCTCTACCCTCATATGACAGTCCGGAAAAATATTGATTTTCCGCTTAGAATGGCAGGTCTTGATAAGAATGAGCGGGCTCGGCGTGTTCAGGAAGCTGCAAAAGCACTAAATCTCACAGATTATCTAGAAAGACGTCCAGGACAACTCTCAGGTGGGCAAAGACAACGTGTTGCTATTGGCAGAGCCATCGTAAGAGAGCCAACAGCGTTTTTGTTTGATGAGCCATTATCAAATTTGGATGCCGCTTTGCGTGTGGTAATGAGATTAGAAATAAGTGAACTTCACCAGCGACTAGGCTCGACGATGATATATGTGACACATGATCAGGTAGAGGCAATGACGTTGGCTGACAAAATAGTTGTTCTTCAAGCTGGCGTGATTGAGCAAGTTGGCTCGCCTCTTGATTTATACCACAACCCAAAAAATACATTTGTTGCTGGCTTTATTGGTTCTCCAAAAATGAACCTTTTATCTGGAAGCGAAGCAGAGAAATTGGGTGCACACACTATTGGCATTCGCCCTGAACATTTCACTATCGAAAAAGACTCTGGTTTATGGGAAGGCAAGGTCGGCGTAACAGAGAGACTTGGCTCAGACACTTTTGTGCATTTACATTGCCCACAATTAGAGCAAGCCATTACCGTGCGCGCAGATAGCACCCTATCAGTTGAATATGGCGAGAAATTATATATCACGCCAGATACAGACCAGTTACATAAGTTTGATGCAAACGGGTTGAGGTCTCATGGGCAGACTTGAGGGTAAAGCTGCGCTTATTACGGGGGCTGCCAGAGGAATTGGCAGTCATTTCGCACGTGCCTTTATAGAAGAAGGTGCAAAAGTTGCCATTGGTGATATTAATATTAATGATGCAAATTTATTGGCTGATAGATTAGGCGAAAATGCGATTGCCATAGAAATGGACGTTGCCAATCAGGCAAGTATACATAATGCCATCGAGCAAGTGACACATCAATTTAAATATATTGATATTCTAATAAATAATGCCGCCATATTTAGCGCCGCCCCTATAACTGAAATAACCCGCGATGATTATAAGCAGGTATTTGATATCAACGTATCTGGAACACTATTTACAATGCAGGCAGTTGCAGCTCATATGATTGAAAATAAGCGGCCTGGTAAAATAATCAATATGGCAAGTCAGGCAGGCAGAAGAGGAGAGCCCTTAGTTGCCACATATTGCGCAAGCAAAGCAGCTGTAATTTCTCTTACCCAGTCGGCTGGGCTAAATCTGATAAAGCATAAAATAAACGTAAATGCACTATCCCCTGGGGTAGTGGATGGTGAGCATTGGGATAAGGTAGATGAACTATTTGCTAAATATGAAAACAAAGAAATTGGTCAGAAAAAAACCGAAGTTGGCCAGATGGTACCCTTTGGCAGAATGGGGAAGCCAGAAGATCTTATAGGAATGGCTATTTTTCTTGCTACCAGTGAAGCCGATTATATTGTAGCACAAACCTATAATGTTGATGGTGGACAATGGATGAGTTAACGGAAAATATCGAATCTAAGATTAATCTTTTAGAGCTGAACAACGGTACCTTATATGCTCTACCATCGCATATAAATGTTCCAAATTATGATAGAAGCAAACTTAATGCTGGTATCGTCCATATTGGTATTGGCAATTTTCATCGCGCTCATTTATCTTGGTATATTCATCGCTTGATTGAGAGAGGACTGGCTAATAATTGGTCAATCATAGGCGGTAGCGTTCGCAAGCAAGATTCTGAGATGAGAGACAAGCTGTTATCCCAAGATTTTCTTACAACATTAATAGAGCTAGATCCAAATGGGGATAACCATGCAGAAATAGTGGGAGCAATGATAGATTATGTTCCCATTGATGAGGATAATAAATCCCTTATTCAAATCATGGCAAACCCACAAATCAAAATTGTATCTCTGACTATTACAGAAGGGGGTTATTATCAGGATCCTGTTTCAAAGAAATTAGATTTAACACATCCTGATATTATTTATGACTCGCAAAACCCGGATACACCGCGAACTGTTTTTGGAGCAATCATTGCCGCATTAAAAATCAGAAAGCAGAATGGGTATGGTCCTTTTACAGGTCTTTGCTGTGATAACCTGCAGGAAAATGGGACTGTATTGCATGCTTCTATTTTGGGTCTAGCAACGTTAAGTAACCCTGAATTAGCGGAATGGATTGATGCTAATTGTTCTTTTCCGAACTCAATGGTTGATTGTATTGTTCCTGCAACAGGCACTGCAGAGAAAAAGCTAGTTCAATCCATTGGTGTAAATGATGCAGTGCCCGTAACGCATGAGAATTTTCGGCAATGGGTTATAGAGGATAATTTCTGTGCTGGAAGGCCAGATTTAGAATTAGTCGGCGTTACTTTCTCCGATAAGGTATATCAATATGAAACCCAGAAAATTCGAATTCTAAATGGCGGGCATCAGATACTGGCAAATACGGCTGAAATTCTTGGCTTATCCACAATTTACGATGCGATGGCTAACCCGTTAATAAGACAGTTTTTCAGCAAAGTTGAACAAGAAGAAATCTTACCGAATGTTAATGATTTACCAGATTTATCTACGTCAGAATATTTACAGCTTATTAGTAGCAGGTTTGCTAATAAATCAGTTATGGATACGGTGAGAAGAGTATCCTTCGACGGCAGCTCGCGGCACCCTGGTTTTATTCTTCCCTCTATTTACGATAATCTGCGCTATGGAAGCTCGTTAAACGGACTTGCTTTAGTTGAAGCAGCATGGGCACGCATGTGCGAGGGCACAAGGGAAGATGGAACCATCATAGAGGCAAACGATCCTGACTGGTCATATTTGTGTGAACATGCCAAAGCTGCGCGCCATAATCCAAAGAAATGGCTAGAGATGGAACACATATACGGAAATCTTATAAATGAGGATAGCTTCGCATCTGCTTTTGAGCGCTGGCTAGAAAGCATTTATGAGAATGGAATAGAACAAACCATTCGTATCTATCTAGATAAATAGATTGCAAATCAAAATAGCGAACACAAAATTTGCTTTTTTATGCATCTCCAGAACACCGTTTTAAAACACG
>JAACDT010000182.1 GCA_009936885.1 Alphaproteobacteria bacterium | reverse complement strand
TTTTATCAACTGCCTCGAGAACATCAGAATCAATAAATCGGCCAACCAGTAGATAGGCATCTACAAAGTTATTTAATTTAACCAAAGCCTGAATTTTAGTATTATCTTCGGTTCGTGAAATAACGACTTCATCATCTCTTGCGCGCTCTAGCCACTCGCGATTGAGATCTGAAAATATAATCGAGAATGCAAATCGTGACTTGGCAATAATTTGTCCTGTACCATCCAAAATCACGGCTTCAGACAGATTTCTTATGCCCACCTGATCTGTTATGAACCTATTAAAAATCTGTTTGTTCTGAGCTAATTTTAATCCGTCCCTGTTAACGTCATTTGCCATTGCAAGCACCTGACCTCGCACAGAGCGGGTATGCTCCTCAAGATAGGCATCTGCTATGGTAACAGAATCATTTACCGCTGTTGAAATACGCTCTGAGAACCAACCCCGTAAAGAGTAGTCAACAACAGATACAGCAAAGGTTGCAACGATTATAGAGGGAAATACGGTAATCACGCCAAATAGGACCGCTAGCCTTAATTGTAGCTGAGAGCCGGCTTGTTTTCGTTTTTTTTCTATAAAAAGTCTGATAATTTGCCGCACAATTAAAAAAAGTAACCCAACCAGACACAAGCTCGCAATTGCAAAAATAGATAACAGTAATTCTGACTGTTGAGGCAAGGTTTCTACAGTAGAGAGCGCAAGACAACTAAATATGCTAAATAAAACGCTAATTAAAACAACAGCTGCAATGAGTTGCAATAGCTTTCTAAAGCTTGTCTCACTTGTGTCCGGCAATAAGGATTTAGTTATTCGAAATTGCATTCGCTAAGCATATTTATACCCATCACGAGATAATGGCAGGTTTAACTGTTTGATTTTTTTTCGTAATGTATTTCTATTAATTCCTAATATTTCAGAAGCCTTAATCTGATTACCAGAAGTCCGTTTCATTGTTGCCTGAATTAATGGTTTTTCAACTTCTCTTATAATTCGCTCAAATAAACCAGAGGATGGCAAATCATCCCCAAGTGAATTAAAATATTTTTCAATGTGATAGTGTGCTGAATCACCAAGTGACATTTTTTTTTCTTCAGACAAATCATTTTTCAGCGCATTTATTTCTGCTAAAACCTCTGCTGCTGAAATTTCATTTGAATCTGCATTCACAAAAAGGCGCCTAATAAGGAACATTAATTCTCGTAAATTCCCAGGCCAATTCCATGATTGCAAACAATTTACAGCGTCAGATTGTAAGATTTTTGTTATCCCAAATTCACCGCTTAGATCCTTGCATATTAAATTTGCAAGCGGCCTTACATCTTCAAGTCGCTCTCTTAATGGCGGCACAGTTAAATAAGCAGAAGATAAGGCAAAATATAGATCATCTCTAAATAATCCCTGTGACACATAGTTTCTAAGGTCAACACAAGTGCCAACCACAATTCGGTCTGGCCTATAAGGACTGGTATCTGGTCTATCTAAATAACGCATTAATGCACGTTGTGCGTCATTCGATAATAATTCAATATTATTTATAAATAAGCTTCCATTAGCAGCTGATTTAATTATATTTTCCTGACCAAAAAATAGACTCAAGTGATCATCTGGTGGTGTATGAGATAGATTAACCGATATAAATTCCATCGGTTTCTGAGTACCAATTTGACACAAGGTACGCGCTATTTCCTCTTTCTCAGCGCCTGCCTCTGCATGAATTAGAACAGGAACTTTGGTGGCAGAATATCTTGTTAACAACCTAAATGTATTTTGCATCGCTGCAGATTGTCCTACAAGCGGTATTGCTATGGCTTTTGGAACTGAAAGCTGTGCAGATCTCATAATTGTTGGATTTGTTGCCTCAACCACGCCATTACTTGCATGAAGCCGTGCAGAGCGATTACATACCTCTATTAATTTTCCTAACTCAAATGGTTTCGGAAAATAATCAACAACCTCATATTTTTGAGCTTTGATTGCTGTTAATAGATTAGTTCGAGCACTCATAACAATAATTTGTAAATCAGGGCGTTTTTCCTTAATGCGTGGCAAAACATCAAGCACATCACCATCTGGAAATCCAACATCTGTAATTAAAATATTACCACGCCCTGACATGGTATAATCCCACAGCCCTGCAAGAGTAGTAACAGCAGACACCTTATAGCCCTGTCTGGTCAAGGCATGAACAAGGAAGGTTCGAACTGACCTATCATCATCAGCAACAACAAATTGTGCCGTTTTACTCATTACAACCCATCCTTATTTTTGCCAACAAAACGCTGCCCTGGGCCGGCAACGTCAATCGGAAGATTAATTTTGAAATGTGTTTCTCCAGCAGCAGAGCAAACTTCACTTGCGCCCCCATGCTCAGAAACCACAGAGGCTACCAGTGCTACGCCAAGACCTGAACCATTTAGTTTATTAGATATAAACGGCTCAAACACATATCCCTGAAGTTCAGGTGAAATGCCGCTTCCGGTGTCAATGATGTCAATCTGAAGAGGCAATTGACTCAGCCCATATTGGTTGGAGGCTGAATGCGGAGTGGATAAAGCATATGAAGTCTTAACCAACAATGAATCATTTTGCTTGGTTGCTTCTGAGGCATTCTTAAACAGATTAAGAAAAACTTGAATCAGTAAATCCCTATCTGCCGATATCGTTGGCAATGAGGGATCAAAGTCTCTTTGAATAATAAGATGTTGTCCAAATGATGAGCCGCTAACCATCAAACAATGATCTAGGACTTCATGAATATTAATATGTTCTAGGAGCAAAGGTTTATCAGCGGAAAGTTTTTCAATTCTCTCCAATAATTTAATTATTCTATCTGTTTCAGTTACAATCAAATTGCTTAATTCTTGATTTTCTTGTCCAAGTTCTAATTCTAGAAGCTGAGCTGCACCCTTAATACCAGCTAGAGGATTCCTTATTTCATGTGCAAGTAGCGCTGTTACTTTTGACATCGATAACGCTGCACCCTTGAAATGGGTGCGTGATTTGGCAACCTGCTCAAGCGTATTTTTTTGCAAGGAGATAACAATAAATTCATCGTTTGAGTAAAATGGGCCAACTTGAATATTTACGATTGTGTCTTTTAGTCTTGGCAGGGAAAGTGAAACCGAATGTTCACTCAAAGAGCTTGCTGTTTGCCTTACCCTTAAGATCATCTTAATTAATACAGAATCAGGGTTAAAATACTCTTCTGCAGAACTACCTTTAAAAATAGCTAAGCTAGAGTTAAAAAATGTCTCTCCCGCATGATTAAGCCACACAAAATAATTATCATTATTAAGAATGATTACAGGGTATGGTAGCGCATCCAACACAGCATAACCTGCAGGAAGGTTAACCTGACTATTTATTATATTAGTCTGCACTAGGCTGCCTCATTTTGTTCATTAAAAAATCTCTTAACTGCATCAAATACCACTTGTGAATCATGTGTATTGTTAGCTACATCACGTAACGCAGCCGAGCCCGGCATACCATGCGCATACCAAGCAATATGTTTGCGGGCAAGTCGCATCCCATCTGTGCCATAACATATAAGCATCTC
>JAACDT010000031.1 GCA_009936885.1 Alphaproteobacteria bacterium | reverse complement strand
GAGTCAGATATGATTGAGAAGGACCAGAAAAATTTTAACCATGGTATTTGGTTGATGTGTGGAGCAATGTTTACATTGCCCTTACTAGATTGCTTTGCAAAACTATTGGGCGAAAATGAAATTTCTTCAGGCCAGATAGTTCTTTTCAGATTTAGCTTTCAATCAATTGTTTTATTTCCAATTTTATTGTGGGCAAATCAGCTGTCACTCACATTCAAGCATTTCTGGCTTCAATTATTCAGAGCCTTAGCTATGGCGACCGCTACCTTTTGTTTTTTTATTGCAGTGCGTTACATGCCGCTTGCGGATAGCATTGCTATTTTCTTTGTTGAGCCAATTATATTAACTATTTTGTCAGTATTATTTTTAGGAGAAGTGGTAAAACTTAGACGCATAACGGCTATCATTATCGGGTTTATTGGTGCAGTTATCATCATAAGACCACAATTTAGTGACGTTGGCTTGATTGCCTTGCTACCGCTAATTACAGCAGCAAGTTTTGCAACTTATATGTTAATAACGCGATATTTTTCTGAAAAAATATCTCCTGTTCAAATGCAGTTTCAAATGGGTCTAATAATTGTACCCATTTTGAGTATCTTTGTTTTGCTATTTCCAAACATAGATGGGTTTGACATGACATCTCCAAACTTTTACGAATGGAACCTATTAATTGCTCTGGGGTTAGTTGCAACAGGTGGTCATTTACTATTGGTTTTCGCTGCAGGCAAAGCCCCAGCTAATTGACTAGCCCCATTTCAATATGTGGAAATTATTGGCGCTACCTTTCTTGGTTTCTTTGTATTCGGTGATGTTCCCACAATTTACACATCAATTGGGATTACACTTATCGTTTTATCAGGACTCTATCTTTGGTATAGAGAAAATCAGCTACAAAAAGATTCCGAAGGCGCTTATATTTAGCTTCTGAAATGATGCAAACCTACATGTCTTTTTGTTAGATCGAAGCGTAACTCATGTCCAATTGGTGGCCCCGATCTGTGCTGGCAATCGCTTCTCTCGCATAACTGACATCCAAGACCGATTGGCACTGTGGCAAAAGATTTTTCCGAAGCAATCTTTTCAGTATAACAAAGCTCTTTAAAATGACGAGCATCGCAACCAAGAGCGATAGCAAAAATAGGTGTTCCAATGTAGGGAGGCTCTGTGCGGGGTTTAAAGACTGTTTTAGTTATGGTAATGAAACGGTGTGCGTCCTCTAACTCGGCAAATTGAACCTGAATTTGCTCTGGTGTTCTAAATGCGTGATGTGGAATCCATCTTGAACAGGAGCCGCCATATTTTGCAAACTCAACACCGCCTCCAGATAATCGTTTGGATATATGCCCTGCCTCATCTACCCGAAGAAAAAAGAAAGCAATACCGCGAGCTCCGGGCCTGTTAAGCGTTGTTAACCTGTGACATATTTGCTCAAAACTAGCCCCAAACTTGTTCGATAATTGTTCTAAATCATATTTTGTTTCTTGAGCGGCTGCTAAGAAATTATCATATGGCATCATAAGGCAAGCAGAAAAATAATTCGAAAGAGTCATTTTAAGCAAGTTGGTTGATTCGCTATTTTCCAATCCAGCACCAGCAATAATAGTATCTATTTCTGGCTGGCAGCTCACCAATGCTATTTGAACACCAAGCTGGAATAATCTTTGCTCTTCTGGCATTGCTTCTGACAGTAAAATACGATTTCGGTGGAAATCAAATTGGCGGAGCATACTACCCATAACATTTGTTGGCATTAATCTTGTTTGAATAGCATGATTTTGCTGCAACCATGCTGCGAGGTCGGAGAATATAAATCCGGGGCGTAGATTTGCATCCTTTCTACATTTTTCGGCAGAAATTTCAAGGATTTCGAAATAATTTCCTGATTTTTCAAGAAAGCTACGCACATCTTCTACAGGTTTTGGTTGAAATCGAGACTGGTCTACCCGTTGCTCGCTGTAAGCTGCATCTCTCATTGTTTCATACGCATCAAAAAGACCAATCATCGACTGAGCGGCCTGGCCATGTTGATTAGCAAGAGCATGTAAATCACGTCTGGATAACCGATATTCTTTCAATGCTGGATCTGAAAAAATCTCAGTCAGTCGCACTACTAGCTTAGCGCTGTCATCTTCTGCAATCTCCCGTAAATCCACATCATAGGTTTGTCCTAGCTTGAATAAAAGAGGTACTGTTATGGGGCGTGCGTTATTTTCCAGTAAATTAAGGTAGGATGCTGATATCCCAAGTTCTGCTGCCATATCTGCTTGGTTTAGATTGAGATTTTGTCTTAATTTACGAAGCTTTGGTCCGATCGTAATTTTACCAACGGGAAGATCTGCCATTTCAACATCCTTATTATCTCAAGATATAGAGCTACCTTGGTTAGTGCATTACACCTTGGTTTTGTAAATATAACAAATTCTAAAATTTTACAATATTTTCAGAAATATTTTTGTAAATATTTACATTTTATTTCTATACACAATTTAACTGGCATTAATTTTTTTGCCTGATAGAACATCAGTATCATTAGTATTAATTTTATGGAGAGCAGAAATGACAACTACATATGAACAAAGAACGCAATCACATGACGGACGTTTTGCCCATGTTGCAAGAGATTATTCAATGGAGGATGTCCAAAAACTATCAGGCTCCGTGCAGATTGAATACACATTAGCAAAAGAAGGCGCTAATCATCTTTGGGATCTGTTGCATTCAGAAGATTATGTTCCAACATTAGGTGCTATGACAGGCAATCAAGCGCTCCAACAGGTGCGTGCTGGCTTAAAGTCAATTTATCTATCAGGTTGGCAAGTCGCCGCTGACAGCAATACTGCTGGCTCTATGTATCCTGATCAATCTATCTATCCTGCAAATTCTGGCCCAGAGTTAGCACGCCGAATTAACAACACGTTATTAAGAGCTGATGAGGTGGATGTACTAGAAAATGGCACCGCAACCAAAAATTGGATGGCTCCAATCGTTGCAGATTGTGAAGCTGGCTTCGGCGGCGCTTTGAACGCTTATGAAATCACCAAAGCATATATCGCAGCCGGCGCCGCTGGTGTTCACTTCGAAGACCAACTCGCATCAGAGAAAAAATGCGGTCACATGGGCGGTAAGGTGTTAGTTCCTGTTCAACAAGCGATAAGCAATTTGAATGCGGCAAGACTGGCAGCAGACGTATGCGGCGTCTCCACAATCATTATGGCAAGAACAGATGCCGATAGCGCCAAGCTAATAACATCTGACATCGACCCAAGAGATCAGCCCTTTATTTCGGGTGAGCGCACAGAAGAAGGTTTCTACAGATTAGATGATAAGGATGCTTTTGATAGATGCGTAACACGTGGCCTTGCTTTCGCTCCCTATGCAGATTTACTTTGGATGGAGACTTCAAAACCAGATTTAAAACAAGCGCAAGATTTTGCAAATGCAATTCGGGCAGAGTTCCCAGATCAGATGCTAGCTTATAATTGTAGCTCATCGTTTAACTGGGCATCTCACATGAATGCAGAAGAAGCTCTTGATTTCCAAAGAGAGCTTGGCAAGATGGGCTTTAAATTCCAGTTTATAACATTGGCAGGATTCCATTCACTTAACCATGCCATGTTTGAGCTTGCAGATGATTACAGAGACCGCGGGATGGCAGCCTATATGGACCTACAAAATGCGGAATTTGCAGCTGAATCACGCGGATTTACTGCACATCGTCACCAAAGAGAAGTCGG
>JAACDT010000181.1 GCA_009936885.1 Alphaproteobacteria bacterium | reverse complement strand
CGCGCCTGAAGGATGGCATGCGGGATCTTGCGGTGTTATTGCAGGGCCTGCAGATGGATTTACCTTTGCTGTTATGGAAGAAGCGGGCATAGCTCTTGACTTAAATAGGCAATCAAAATCATTCACTGATTATATTTTAGATGAGATAGATTATGCTGTGTCTCTTTCGTTAGAAGCTCAATTTCATTTTGATTCATTGATGATGGATATCCCCCACGAACATTGGAAAGTAAAAGAGCCATTTTCTGCTGAGGAAAATAGGGAAGTGCAACTTGCACGTTATCGACTTATTCGAGATGAAATAAGCACAAAGGTCGGTGAGCTTGTTACTCGTATAACCAATAATACTTGACTTTCTCATGGGAATCCTCATTTTGTGTGGATATTAAAAATTAGGGATAGTTGAATGGCAAAAGAGGGTGTAATTGAATTTTCTGGAACGGTAGCGGAATTATTGCCGAACGCGATGTTTCGAGTTAAACTGGACAATGAACATGAAGTGCTTGCTCATACTAGTGGCAAGATGCGAAAAAACCGGATACGTGTTTTAGCAGGCGATAAGGTTAATGTTGAAATGACCCCCTATGACCTGTCCAAAGGTAGAATCACTTTTAGATTTAAATAAAGCGGTGTGATGGCTCTCGAACGCGAGCAGGTGAGGCATCCGGTACAGATATGAGCCTTAGAGCAAATATAATGGCGAGTGATATGTTGATCTTGGCGTCTGCTTCTCCAAGGCGCGCGCAATTATTGGAACAAATTGGTGTAAAGCTGTTTAGCATTAGCGCTGCCAATATAGATGAGACACCGCTAAAGGCAGAAAAACCATCCGAATATGCGAAGCGTATGGCTTATGAAAAAGCACAGGCCATCGCACATTCTCACAAAGAGAAATATGTACTTGCAGCTGATACCGTTGTTGCAACTGGCAGAACAATTTTGCCGAAAGCGGAAACACAAGATGATGTCCGTAAATCAATAACTCATCTTGGAGGCAGAAACCACCGGGTATATGGGGGAATTTGCCTGATACTCCCTGGTGGCTTAATACGGCACAGATTAGTTGAAACCAGAATTTTTATGCGCCGGTTATCTGAGGGCGAGCTATCAGCCTATTGTGCGAGTTCTGACTGGAAGGGAAAAGCAGGTGGTTATGCAATTCAGGGGAAAGCAGCACAATATATAAAGAAAATCTCTGGCTCCTATTCAAACGTTGTTGGGCTTGATTTATATATTACAGCGCAACTTCTAAAAGGAGCTGGCCTAAGCCTTGAATAAATAAATGGATGAATCTTTATCTGCTTCTCCCTCACAGAGCATATTCGCTGATGATGAGCATAATCCTAGTAAAATAGCGATTTTGGAGAATGGCAAGCTAGTTGAATTTCTAACCATATTAAAGCCTGAAATTCCTGAAATAGGCTCTGTTCACATTGCTAGAATTCATCAGGTATTCAGGCAGCATAAACTTGCAACAGCTATGATAGAGGATGGCACACTAATAAGTGTTCGGCTCTCGAGCGAAAAGCTGAATCCTGGCGCATTAGCCCTGGTGACCATAACATCAGAGCCATGGGCCTTAAAACCAGCACGCGCAATCTTGGGAGCGCAGCTTGCAGGAAAATATGTAATCTTGCTTCCGGGACAAGCTGAAACAGCTCGATTAGGCAGAAATATAATAGCTGCCCAACCATCTGAAATAGCGCTTACGGATGAAACCAAAAAAGTGCTTCCAGAGGGATTTGGTATTATTCTAAGACGTCAGGCAATCAATGCAGAACAGTTTTTAATAAAAAATGAAATTGAGACACTTGCCAGTGATTGGAAAGAGAAAACAGAATTGCCAGCAAATCTGAATAATGTCGCAACACCAAAAAAATTATATCAAGGACTTCCCTTGATTAAATTGGCTCGCATCATTGCACCAACTGCAAGCAAAAGAATAAGCAGGGATGATGGCGAATGGCAGGTAGTTTACGACCAGCTGGAAAAAGCGTGTGATAAT
>JAACDT010000180.1 GCA_009936885.1 Alphaproteobacteria bacterium | reverse complement strand
GCATGGCGTGTATCACGAAATACATAGGAGGTTGTTTGATGAATGGGAACCGCTCTTGAGCCAAATTCTGGATCTGGTGTTTGCCCCGCATGTAGGCTAAGCGTGTCAAATTTATATTTATGGCTCAATGCATTGCCCCTCGATTATTTAAGAAAACAAAGTTCTGGTTTTATACTATGCGATTTGCCTATTTAGCCAGCTAACGTCCATATTTAATATCGCATTATCACTGTGGTTTATTATAATTGAATAGGTGGAAACGCAAGGAAGACTATGTTGTAGATAAATCTCAGCACATATTTTTTTTGCCTGAACAAAATCATCCGCAAGCGCTTGTTTATTTTTTATGGCCTTATCTGCTGATTTTACAGCCATCCACCCGCCGCATAGATAGCCAAGTTGCATCAACCAGCTTACCCCATTTGCTGCAAGAAATCTTGGGTCGTTAGAGCGTGATAACAAACTCTCTAAAGTATCACGAACTTCCAAAACAGCTTTTGACAAGGGAATAGAATAGACACCATCTATATCCGCAATTTCTGTTTCAATCTCATCTAGAAGGTTACGTATTGTCTGACCTTCATCTCTAATAGTTTTTCGAAACATAAGGTCATTTGCCTGTATGGCGGTTGTACCCTCATAGATTGGCAATATTCGTGAATCACGGAAATATTGAGCGGCTCCTGTTTCCTCTATGAACCCCATACCGCCATGTATTTGCACACCGTCTGAGCAATGTGAAACAGACAATTCTGTAATCCAACCCTTTATCACCGGTATCAAAACAGATGCTCTTTTTTGTTCTATCTCCCTCTTGTCACTTACAGAATTATCTGCTCTATCCATAGCATTAGCGCCTGTAAAAATGAGGGCCCTCATCGCATCTATTTCAGACCTCATCACTGATAATAATCTTAAAACATCTGGGTGCTGGTTAATGGCCGTACCCGTCTGTGTTGCCAGCGGCGTGCCTTGAACTCTCGTCTGGGCATAGGTTACAGCATGCTGATAGGCTCTCTCAGCAATGGCAAGGCCTTGCAGGCCAACATTGAAACGAGCATGGTTCATCATCCCGAACATAATCTCAAGCCCCTTATTCTCTTCCCCGACTAAATAGCCGACCGCACCATTATTATCGCCATATTGAATAACAGCCGTTGGGGAGCCTTTAATACCAAGTTTTTTCTCTATCGAAATACATTTCACATCATTCTGCTTATCAAGAGTTCCGTCTTCATTCACAAGGATTTTTGGAACGATAAACAAGGATATACCCTTAATACCTTCTGGTGCTGCAGGGGTTCTAGCCAGCACTAAGTGAATGATGTTTTCTGCCATATCATGCTCACCGTAAGTGATATAAATTTTTTGACCCGAAATTAGGTAATGTCTTCCCTCAGGCACCGCTTCAGTTCTGATTTTAGACAAATCAGTGCCTGCCTGTGGTTCCGTTAAATTCATTGTTCCAGTCCATTTTCCAGAAACAAGATTAGGCAGGTACTTTCTTTTTTGTTCGTCTGATGCAGATTTCTGAAGCGCATATATCTGTCCCTGACTCAACAAATGACATAGTGCAAAGCTCATATTTGCTGAATGCCACATTTCACAGACAGCAGCGCTAATGCTCATGGGCATTTCCTGACCGCCCCATTCGCTTTCAGCCTCTAATGTAGTCCAACCAGCATCACACATAGCATGATAAGCCTCTTTAAAGCCATCTGGCGTAATAACATCTCCATCTTGTGTGATCTTAGAATTTTGCTTGTCACCAGAATGATTCAAAGGAGCAAGAACAGTACTCGCAAATTTTCCAGCTTCATCCAGAATCGACCAGACTAATTCTGTGTCAATTCTGTCTTGGCTTTGGGCATCACCATTCTGGGACGCTACTATTGAGTCGATGCCAATTAAATGCTCAATAATAAATTTTTGATCCTGAATTGGTGGTGTATACATGATAGTGTCTGCCCCTTTTATTCTGAACTATCCTGATTATAGCATGAAAGCAGTGATTGACGCAGTTAAGAATCAACCGTAGCATTTCGGTTTATAAAATTTCTATCAATTTATTTTT
>JAACDT010000179.1 GCA_009936885.1 Alphaproteobacteria bacterium | reverse complement strand
GGACCATCTTTTGGGCCAAATTTATATTGCGACCGACTTGAACGTGCATCAACGTAATTTAATAATTCTTGGTCCGTCATTTGATAGCCAAAATGGTGGCCGGCAGAAGCCACCACTGCCTTCACCATTTTTGGATAGTGACCTGCTAACTGCATCACCGAATAGCCCCCTCGGCTGATGCCAAAAGCTCCAATACTTTTAGCATTAACAGATGGAAGCTCAGCAAGGAAATCGATAGCTGCCATCCAAGCAGAAACTGAGCTTGGCTCCCAAGGTAGTAAATTATCTCCTGTACCAGGGGCATCCATAATCAGAGCAACCATATCATTTTCTATACAGAAATCGCCTGCCCAGCCTCTATCCTCCTTAAACATATCAGCTCCACACATAATAAGAACTGCTGGGTGTTTGCCAGCTGTTTTAGGCTCTCTCAGATGACATTTTATCTGATATCCTTGATGATCTATTATTACTTCTTGCACTGGCGGGGTCAGATGGGCGCAAGATTTTGCATAAGCACGATTACAGTCTTCACTTATCGTTTTTTTAACAGCTGAAATTGCACCAGGAAAACGGCCTATGGAGTAATAAGTGCGTGCCTGAAGAAAACAACTGCGTGCGCTTTTTATATCACCTTCTAATTCTAATCTATCTCCTTCATCTTCATAATGCTTGCCAGCTTCTCTCCATAAAGGCACCCATACTTCTTCATTTGTTCCAGCCACCCGCGAAACAAAAGATTGCAAATAATCCATATCATCTATCATCGATAACCATCTTCGGTAAAAACCAGCATGGTCTATTCTTGTTGGGTTTTCATCTGGAATAAAAGCATGTGACTGCATTATTGAACTCCTGTATCAAGGTTAATTAATCTTAAAATTTCATCCTGTGCGTCTTGTACTTCCAAATCTATTATGGATTGAGCGCGCACTCTATTTTTTTGCAGAATTGCATCATGTAGCATTGATAAATTTTTAAGACTTCTTTGCTGACGCTCTGGATCCCGGTTTGGATGTGTTAGTCCTAAAGCGCGCCATCGCCATGATTGACTGGTAAGAGAGTTAATTAAGCTTGAAAGAACCTGATTTTCAGCATAGCGATAAATGATTTCGAAAAAAGCGTTCTTATGCTTCATTATAATCACTGGGGATTGCTTATCTAAGGATTTTTGAAATTGCTTGAAACAATTGGTTAATTTTTTACAGGCTGGATTTGAAGCATTTTGTATAAATAAACTGACAGCCAACTTCTCAAGGGTAGCCCGTATTAGGTAAATCTCATGTGCTTCAGTAGCAGACATAACCCTTACGCGAGGGCCTACTTGCGGCTCTACTGTTATTAGTCTTTCTGTTTCTAATTGTCTTATTGCTTCCCGAATGACAGTGCGAGATACTCCTAACGCTTCTATTAGTTCACGCTCTTTTATTCTAGCGCCTGGTTTATAATCGCCGCGAATAATCTTATCGCGAATAAAAATGTGCGCTTGGCTTCTGAGAGGCGCTGCATCTCTGGAAATAGTATGAGTTTTTTTCATATTTTCTCTTGACAAAATAGGAGTCCCAAACGAGGCTTTACCATATTACGATAATATCGTTTTGATAAATTTGAAAGTTAAATTTTTGGAGTAGTAAATGAATAGTCAAGCGCCAGTAAAATTAGCAATTGTTGGTCTAGGAAGATGGGCAAAAGTACTAACAAATGCCGCTCAGAAATCAGATAAAATTGAGATTATTGCTGGACATTCTCGTTCGCAAGAAAAAAGAGACGAATTCACTCAACAATTTGGTGTTGCTACATATGCTAGTTTAGCAGAAATTCTTGCTATGCCAGAGATTGAAGGCGTAATTATTACAGTTCCAAATGAGCAGCATTATACTGTTGCAAAACAAATTGCAGAAGCTGGTAAGCATATTTACACAGAAAAGCCAATTTCCAATATCTTAGCAGATGGTTTGCGGATGGAAGCATTGCAAAAAGAGCATAACGTTACAATGACCGTAGGTCATAGTGCAAGATTGTTGAAAGGCATTCAGATGATGAAGAATAATCTGGATGATGGGTCTCTTGGCAAGCTTGCTTTCATTGAAGCTAATTTTTCAAATGAGAGAGCACTTGAGTTAACACCAGATACATGGCGTTGGTATCGTGACCGCGCACCAGGCGGACCTTTATCTCAATTGGCAATTCATATGTTTGATATTCTACATTATCTAGGAGGTGATGTGGATGGTGTGTCGTCTATTGCCTCAAAACTCTCTCCAGTGGGAGCTGAGGTTGATGATCAGTCAATGTCAACTGTTCGCTTCAAGAACGGTGTGCTTGGTTATGTTGGAAGCTGTTGGACATCCCCTGGTATTTTCTCAACTCGTGTTTTTGCACAAGCTGGATTAATGCATTTTGAACTTGATTTTGCTTCTTGGGATGATCCAGAAAACTTACATAAAACTTCTTCATTATATATTCAGCGTGGTAAAGATGGATATGGATTACGGGAAGATTTAGAAATTTTTTCTGGTAATATGTTTCAAGATGAATTGGAGATTTTTGCAGAAGCTTGTCGCTCTGGTAAATCAAATAAACTAACGGCACATGACGGCAACATTGCTGTTGCAATGGTTTATGCTGCCCTAAAATCTATAGATGAAAATGCGGCAATGGTCTCTGTTGATGATATCATATCCTCTGCTAAGTCTGAACTTTGATTAAGGGAAAACAACGTGATTTTATCAAGCAGAAGATTAGAGCTATTAACCCAACCAGAAGTAGCAGCCCAGCTTGCCAATAATCCTTTGATTATTTTGCCAGCGGGAAGCGTTGAACAACACGGTCCACATTTACCCGCTGGAACAGATATATTCGCAGCAAATATTATCGCAGAACGTGTTGCAGAAAAAATGGATGGCTTGGTTATTCCAGGTGGTCCTTTAGGTGTAACCCCATTTCATATGCCATATGAGGCAACAATAACATTGTCTCATGAGACCTATATTAGGGTTGTATATGAAACCTGTCAGTCACTTGCACAACATGGTGCGAAGCAGTTAATGCTTATTAATTGGCATGAAGGTAATTCGTCTTCTTTAGCAATTGCTGCAGAGAGGTTGCATCGTGAATGTGGATTGAGTGTTTTAACCGTTCAGGCCTGTTATGTTGCAGCTGAATTATATGGCCCCACCTCTGGAGGTCTTACTCATGGTGGTGAGATTGAAACTCTTGCCATATTGGCAGCGTATCCAGATTTAGTGCATTTGGATAGAATTGAGGGTTCATCGGACCATAAACATGGGTCAAAAATGGATAAATTGCGACGAACGCGCTCTTATCAACCTGTGTTAACAGATATTCGCACTATTGCCCCTACCGGATGGTATGGTGACCCAAGTCGTGCAACCATAGAAAAAGGGATACAAATGGTAGAGGATCTGGGAGCCGCTATTGCAACTGAGGCGATAGAGATTTTCACGCTTCTTGAGGAAGTGAATGGTGGCATTGCAACACTCG
>JAACDT010000178.1 GCA_009936885.1 Alphaproteobacteria bacterium | reverse complement strand
TACACCTCCTGAATTTGGACCGTTACCAAGCGGCAATTTCTTTGCTGATATCGCGGCGGCTTTTGATAGATGCGAATATTTTGGCACGCCAGGCATTTTTACAGCCCCATGGTGGCCAGCAAAACTAGCCATCAGTTTTAGCGTGTCCCTATGTAGCGTAATTTTTCTATTCAAGTGTATTATAGGTAATGATAGGACTAGCCCTATTTCACATAAAGAAACAAGATGATGAGCCCGGTTGAAATTGGCACCTATTCGGTTCTTGCAATCGTGATGCTTGTTTATTTTGGTGTTTACATTCCGGTTGCGCTTGGCCTTGTATCTTTTTTTTCTATCTGGCTGATTAGTGGTAAATCCATTCTGGCATTTAACTTCTTGAAAGTCGCCGTTAGTGATGGGGTAACAGAATATCCCTTTGCTACTATACCTCTCTTCACGGTGATGGGGCTCTTAGTATCAAGGGCTGGCCTCGGAACCGATATTTATACCGTTCTAAACCGGGGCTTCCGCAAATTGACAGGCGGTATTGGTATGGCAACTGTTGGGGCAAACGCTGTTTTTGCTGCGGTGACAGGCTCTTCTATTGCATCTGCATCTGTTTTTACACGTATCGCTGTGCCAGAGATGCGCAAGCTAAATTATAATAAACGATTTGCTGTGGGCGTAGTCGCGGGCTCTTCTGTCTTGGGTATGATTATCCCACCTAGTGCGATGCTTATCATATATTCCTTTGTCTCAGAACAATCAGTCGGTGATATGTTCCTAGCCGGTATTGTGCCTGGTTTGATTTTGACAGTCGCTTATATTGCTTGGATTTTCATCTCTGGTCGCTTGCGACCTTCTTATATAGGAACCGATATTGACAAGGCTAATGATGTGCCGCTTACCTATTATGAGGTGGCAGATAAAACCTTGCCGATTACCTTGCTTATTTTAATCGTGCTTGGTGGTATTTATACAGGCTGGCTAACGCCTGTTGAGGCTGGTGCAGCAGGGGCATTGGCAACCTTGATTATCGCAATTGTACGCCGCAAAATCACATGGCGTGGTTTGTGGAAGACTGCCATTGAAACAGGCCATATATCGGCGGCTATTTTATTCCTAATCGCAATGGCCTCACTTTATAGCCGTATGCTTGGCTATGCTGGTTTGCCAAATGAATTAGATGCATATTTGCAAGCTCGTGAATTCGGCTTTATTGAAGTGATGATTATCTATGTTCTATTGATGCTATTCCTTGGCACGATTTTGGATACAGCTTCGATCATCCTTATTGTTGTCCCCTTGTTTCTCACCCTTATTGAATCAATGGGGATGGATCTTGTTTGGTTTGGTATAGTTACAGTTATCGGGGCAGAGATCGGCCTTTTGACACCGCCATTGGGCATTTCATGTTTTGTTATTAAAGCAAGTCTGAATGACGCAGAGGTATCTTTGAAAGACGTGTTCTTTGGTGCTTTTCCTTTTGCCGTTATCATGTTACTCATACTAATTTTATTAATTTCTTTTCCAGTTTTATCTATTGGAATATTGACCTAATCAGTAATAAAGGAGCCTTGTAAATGCGAAATGTCAGTGCAGACACATTAACTCAATCATTTTTGGACTATATGTCCGATGATACTGATGAGCGGTTGCGCTTTGTTTTAACCAAGCTTGCAACGCATTTGCATGACTTTGTGCGTGAAACTGACCTGACACATGATGAATGGCGCAAAGGTCTAGCGTTGCTTTATGAAGCAGGGCAAATCTCAACACCTGAGCGCAATGAATTTGTCTTATTCTCTGATGTGTTTGGTCTATCATCTTTGGTTGATATGGTGAATTCATCAGAAGAGGCAACACCGTCCTCAGTCCTAGGTCCGTTCCACGTTCGTGGTGCACCTGATGTGCCTGTTGGCGGCGATTTAAAAAAGGATAATGAAGGCGCGGCTGTGGTTTTTGGCGGTGTTGTAAAATCAACAGATGGCACTCCTATTGAGGGTGCTGTTTTAGAGATTTGGCAAACAGCCGAAAATGGTCTTTATTCAGGTCAAGATGAAGCTCAACCTGACTATAATTTCTATGCGTGCATGGCAACTAAAGCTGATGGCCGCTATCTCTTCTCAACCGTGCGTCCAGCCCCTTATACAGTGCCAGATGATGGCCCTGTGGGTGAGATGCTTCATGCCACAGGCCGTGACCCATGGCGCCCATCACATTTGCATTTCATAATCACAGCAAATGGCCATAGGACATTGGTGACAGAGATTTTCCCGAGTGATGACCCCTACCTTGACAGAGACGCCGTGTTTGGTGTGCGTGAAAAGCTTATTATAGAATATCAAGAAAGTAGTGATATATCTGCATTGCCAGATGATTTGGTGATTAAGCCAACCATTGAAGCGCCGTTTTTCACAGTGGGTTTTGATTTTACTCTATCGCCTAAATAGGCTGTTAATTACCAAATATAAATCAACAAAGCTCTTAACCATTTTTGTTTAAGGGCTTTTTGTTTGAGCTGCTTGCTATGGGCCTTAATTATTTTACCAACTCACTTTTTACAAAATAGCTGGTCTTATTGTAATGGTCTATTAACAGGCGAGCAGCAAGATCTTTATTCCGAGACAGCACAGCATCACAGATTGAGCTATGTTCTTCTGCCACATCACGTTGCGGATAGGCTGATGACCCTGCTAGCTGGCGATATCTGATATTTTGTTCATAAAGCTGGTCACAGAATTTCAACAAAAAGGGTGAGCCGCATTCTGAAATCAATGTCATATGGAATTTTTTATGAGCGATTTCCCATTGTTCATTAGCAACAAAATGGTTTTTTGATTCTGAGCGTGGGATACGTGACAGACGGTAATTAGCAATAACGACTTTTTCTTCCCATTGCCCGTTACCACGAGCAATAGACTCGCTTAAAGCGCGCTCTTCTAGCCAGCATCTTGTCCGCAATAATTCATCAAACCCATCACTGCTGACATTTGATACACGGAAACCGCGCTGGTCGATACGTTCCACAAAATAGTCAGATGTTAACAGGCTTAACGCCTCACGAATGGGGCTAGTGCCAACATTATATTCTTTGCGCAATGATTCAATTTTTAACTTAATGTTTGGTTCCAGGCGACCTGAAATAATATCTTGCTTCATCTGGGCATATACACGGCTTGTCATGGAGGTGGTATTATTTGAAGCGCATATGCTAGCAAGAACACTCTTATCTTCTAATTCTGGTGGGTTATGATTGCTGGCGTCATCTTGCATTAAATAATTCTCCGTCCATTAAAGGCAGGGCTAAATAAAGCGTTAAATAGCTCAAGGATGTTTCATATTTCTTATCTTATCACGGAATTTAGACCTTGTAAAAAAAGAGTCTTAAATTTGATGATTTTTCTTTTATATGGATTTTTTTACAAAAAAGTTAAATATATCGGTTTTTATTGTTTTTTTATTTAATAAAGACTATCTTCAAACAAACAACTATTTGATGGTGATAAATTATGAGATTAATAAGCTTTCAGGCTCAAGATGGCAAGCGTATTGGACTTATTTCAGGTGATAAGGTTATTGATTTAACAGCGGTGGATGTGAATGCACCTCGTGATATTCAAAGCGTTATTCAAGATGGTTCTATCGCTTCGCTTCAGACAATCGCTGATAAGGCGTCTGATGCTGAGATACTAAATTATGATAATTTGCAGTTTAACATTCCAATCTCTGCGCCAGGCAAGATTCTATGTCTTGGTTTGAACTATATGGAGCATGTGAATGAAGGCATTTTTGAAAAGCAGCCTTTCCCGACAATTTTCATGCGCTCCAAGAGCTCAATGGTAGCCCATAATGAGCCCATTATTCGCCCATCTGTTTCTAAGACATTGGATTATGAAGCCGAATTGGCGCTGATTGTAGGCAAGACATCGCGCCATCTAACGGTTGAAAATGCTCTAGATGTTGTTGCTGGCTATTCGTGTGCTAATGATGGGTCTGTACGCGAATATCAGCGTCACACCATCCAATGGACAATGGGTAAAAACTTCGACAAGACAGGCCCGCTAGGCCCAGTATTTGTGACTGCTGATGAGCTGCCAGATGGTGCCAAAAATCTTGATATTGCCTGCCGACTTAATGGTGAGACAGTGCAATCTAGCAATACAGATATGATGATATTTCCGGTTGTTGAAACATTGGTTTATATCACTGAAGGCCTAACGCTAGAGCCAGGCGATATTATCTTGATGGGGACGCCGTCAGGTGTTGGTC
>JAACDT010000177.1 GCA_009936885.1 Alphaproteobacteria bacterium | reverse complement strand
TGCTACCAAAATTGAGGGAAATGTCATTTGAATATCTGCAAAGCGCATAATAATCGAGTCAATCCAGCCACCTAAAAAACCGGCAATTAGACCCAGCAGAACTCCCATTACCATGGCTAGCAAAACAGCCATTAGGCCGACAAATAACGAAATGCGTAGTCCATAGAGAATGGTGGAAAATAAGTCACGGCCTTGATCGTCAGTACCTAATAAAAAACTTTCTCCCGTAAATTCGTTAGTCTTTAACGGCGGAGTAAAACCGTTCATAAGGTTAAGACTGCTGGGGTCAAATGGGTTTGTGGGGGCAATCAAATTTGCAAAAATTGCGGATAATATAATTAGAATGATTGTGATAAAGGAGACAATAGCAACTGGTGCATGGCAAAAATGATAAAAAAAGTCTGAGCGAAAAAACCTTTCCATCCTTTATGCCTTATCTTTCAATTCACTGTCCCGAAGTCTCGGGTCAATAAAGAAATAGCTTAAATCTACAATGAGATTTATCAATACAAATGCAAATCCAACGAGCAGTAAATATGCGCTCATCACTGGTATATCTACGAAATAAACAGCATTGATAAATAATAGCCCTACTCCTGGCCATTGAAAAACAGTCTCAGTTATGATTGCAAACGCTATCACCGAACCGAGTTGTAAGCCGCCAATTGTAATAACAGGAATTAGAATATTTGGAAGGGCATGAAAAAAATATACCGCTTTACTGGTCAACCCTAACGCACGGGCAAGACGAATATAATCCTGTCGAAGCACTTCTAACATTTCTGACCGAGTGAGCCTCATTATCAATGTCATCTGATAAAGCCCTAATGTAATAGCGGGAAGCACAAGAGATTTAAGTCCACTCTCAGAAAGGAATCCCGTTGTCCACCAGCCAAGATCTACCACCTCACCACGGCCGAAGGATGGCAGCCAATTTAGTTCAACTGAAAATAACCAAATTAGTAGTACTCCTATTAAAAAAGTTGGAAGGGATACACCAATTAAAGATGAAGAAAGAATAAAGTTAGTGATTACACTGCCGCGATTGATTGCAGTGTAGATTCCCGTGAACACTCCAAAGATAACTGCAAATACAGCAGAGGTCAGTGCTAGTTCTAGTGTGGCTGGCAGGCGCGATGCAATTAATTCAGCAACAGGAAGGGCTCCCCTGTAAGAGTTGCCAAAATCAAACCTTACCGCTTTCCAGAGAAAATCAAAGTATTGGATATAGATAGGGTTATTCAAACCAAGAGCTTCCTCAAGGGCAGCACGCTGCGCTAGCGTTGCTTCTTGACCCATGAGACTTTCTACTGGATTGCCCACAAAACGAAAAATAAGAAACGAAATGAGCGCTACGAACAGCAGCACTAAAACGGCTTGAAAAAAACGATTTAAAATTATGAATATCATATCAGATAGTTAGGAACATCAGCCAGCCTCATATCAAAGGCTGGCTGACGCTTTTCCAATTAGTTGAATTTTAGGAATTGGAAATGTGGTGTGTCTTCTGGTTGGACATCAAAATCAATGTCTTTTCTCATGCCCCAATTCAGGACTTGATTATGAATAGGAAGATACATCTGCGCTTTTTGAACTTCTGCCCAAATTTTTGCGATAGTCTCATCACGTTTTTTGAGGTTTGTTTCTGATTCAAGACTTTCAATCATCGAGTCAACATTAGCATTTGAATATCCTGTGGGATTCCATGAGCCTCTATCGCTAGTCTGTGTGTGCACTAGATAATTGAAAATATAATGAGAGTCGAACGTTGGAACACCCCATCCTAGCATATAGAAGTCAGCATCGCCGCCTTTGGCAATTGGGAAATGCTGTGCTTTGGGTTTTGCATCTAAAGTTACATTGATTCCAATCTTTGCCATCATGCCAACAGCTGCCTGGCAGATTGACTCATCATTTATATAACGGTCGTTTGGACAATTTAGAACGAGATCAAATCCATTTTCATGACCAGCCTCTTTCATGAGAGATTTTGCTTTTTCCAGGTCATATTTTGGATATTTATTCAGGGTCTCAGTCCAACCATTTACAAATGGAGGCATGATAACGCCTGTCGGATCAGATTGGCCGCGCATAACAACTTTCTTAATCGAGTCACGATTAATAGCAATATTCATAGCCTGTCGTACTTTTAACTCTGCCGTAGGTCCATTAACAGTATCTAGACCGAAGAAAATAACACGATTTTGTGCTGCTGTTGCAAGTTGTAGAGCGGAAGAGGAGCTTACGCGTCCAAGGTCTTGAACCGGAACGTCTTGAATGATGTCAACCTCACCTGATAAAAGTGCAGCCACACGTGTCGCTGATGATTGAATTGGTGTGTAGACAATCTACGTAACTTGATTGGGGTAAAGATTTTTACCCCAATAATTAGGGTTTGCTTTGAGAACGGTTTTCTCATCTACGGCTCTGCTCACAAGAATAAATGCGCCAGTACCGTTAGTATTCATAGTAGCAAAATTAGTTTCGCCTTTTGCTACGTCATGAGGCTTTGTCACTTTATTATTTTCTGACCAAGTCTTATCCATCATAAACATATTAGTCAGGTTATTGATTAAAAGCGGATTTGCGCCATTAGTTTCAATGTCAACAGTATGGCTATCTACTGCACGAACTTCTTTCACAGAGGAAAGCAATTCTTTCATTTCAGAGCCATCTGCCATAGCCCGGTTTAGAGAAAAGACAACATCCTCAGAATTGAATTTAGAGCCATCATGGAACGAAACGCCTTGTCTCAATTTAAAACGCCAAACACTCGGGTTATCTTTTAACGCTGCCCAATCAGTTGCCAAAGACGGAATGATAGCTCCGGCCATATCTCGTTGAAGTAAAGTATCATAAATCTGGTGTGATAATGTATGTGTTGGGCCTTCATTCTGGGCGTGTGGGTCCATAGTAATAGAATCACCCGCTCTAGCCCATCTGACTGTTTCTGCAGAAGCCGTCGCAAATGATGCTGTGACGATTGCAGCAGATATAAGCAAATGCTTAATCATAATATAACTCCCTTATAAATTTCCTTTTTAGGATGATACAATAGAACTGCTGAACTACAAATTACAAATACCCAAGCTTAAAACTGCTGAAAAATAGCAAAGGTTTTACGACGCTGTTTATTTGAAATGTTTTAAGAGCATAACTTTGAAACTTATCCGTTTTGGTGGAATATTTTACAGCTCAAACTCTTCTAATAGACAGGCAAATGAGGCGCCATGCATATCTCTATCAAGGCGGACGCCCTGAATATGTGGGCGTGGCAAGCTGAATTTAATGACATGCAATTCTGTAATGTTAAATCTTTTTATGTGAGTTTTGTTAGTCCCAAATAGAGAGGCAACTTTTGATGTGGAGAGCTTCTCAGACACTTCAGAAAAATTATCAAAGCCATGACAGAAAATATCAATCGTTAGCCAAAATGGGCCAGCATTTTTTGACCGTATTTTATGAACAAGGGTGCCTAGTTTAGCCATCTGCTTTCACCTCAATTACATCAAGCGAAAACCATGCCATTGGTGTATCTAACTCGCACACATGATGCAGACAGAATTCATAGAGTGGCCCTCTATCAGTTTCAGCGGGCGAGAAGGGGAAAGCAAATGTCGGCATTGGCTCATCTTCGGTTAGGGGCATATGAAGTAAATGTGGATTGAGTATCTTAGCAGCTTCGTTAGCTTTGGCTTGTGTTGGAGCAGTGAAAATAGCCATAATCCCTAATTCATTTGTGCTAGCCATATCAGTTTCAAGCGCGCCTAATGTTGCATTTTTGCCAATAATGCGTATCTCCAGAGCAACGTCATTATTGCCATTATCATACATTTTTGAGGCAAAGACAGTCTCAAGCCCACTAACCCACTCATCAATATGAGACACATAGTCATTGTCACGGATAAGAACAAAGGACACTGTTTGATAGCCTGATATACGCGCGCCCTCTACCTTAACACAATAGGGAGTTGTATCATGCCACTGGCTACCTTCAACACGAACCGAACGCTCTGTGGCGCTGTAATAATGCGCATGTGTAACATCAAGATAGCCACCAGGCTCGTACAGAATAAAGGGGTCGCTATTTTCATAGAGCATGTGGGCTGAAACAGTCTGCGGCGTAGCAGACGCATTATCCGACATGGGAAAAATAGTAAAACCAGTCTGGTCAAATTC
>JAACDT010000030.1 GCA_009936885.1 Alphaproteobacteria bacterium | reverse complement strand
GTCGATTCTTATAAACGATATCTTCTTTTTATTTCTTGCTTTGAGATAAGTCGTTATATCACGACCCGCGTGAAAATTTGAAAACCCAACCGCAGCGTAAATGGGATTGTCTGGCAACTCCCATAGCTCAAATACAGGGAGGTTTGACTGAATGAGGTTTTGCATTGCGCTGTTTGTATGCAAGCTATTTGTGAGCACCACAGCATCAGGCCTGCGGCCCATAAAAGCCTGTAGCAAAGCTTCCTCGGTTTTTGAGCTATAATTGGCCGTCCCAAGAAATAGCTGCATACCATTTTGTGAAAGACCATCCGTCAGACCATCTACAGTAGTAGAAAAAATAGATTGGTCTAACGTCGAAATCACCGCACAAACAGTTCTCGTTCTTTTTGACGATAACGCACCAGCTGTTTCATCGAGCACATATCCTAACTCAGCAACAGCATTTTTGATTTTCTGACGTGTTGTCGCATTCACTTTTTCAGGTGTGCGCAAGGCTCGGGAAACAGTGATTTTGCCAACACCAGCCCGTTTTGCAACATCGCTCATCGTAACCCATTTTTTTTGTCGCTGCATAAAAACTCTTGAATAATTTGACAATGAAAGAAAGCAATGGTACCGATACCATCAGAACTGGTATCGGTACCATTGTAAATACATGGAGAGACGAATGCTGTCAAAAGAACAAAAAGCCTTTTATGAGGAAAACGGCTATCTCTTGGTAGAAGACGTTATTTCATCGGCACAACTCGCAAAACTGCAAGAAATTACCTATGATTTTATCGAGAGGTCTAAATCTGTTACCCGGAGTAACGACGTTTATGATTTAGACGAGGGGCATAATTCTGAATCACCACGCCTCACGCGGATAAAGCTCCCGCATAAACAGGACCCTTATTATTGGGAGATTTTGAAACATTCTGGTGTCACTCAGGTACTGAATGACTTACTTGGAGAGGCGACCACAATTATTACCTCTAAGCTGAATACCAAAGCCCCGAGCGGAGGAAGCGCAGTCGAATGGCATCAAGATTGGGCGTTTTATCCTCATACCAATGATGACCTTTTGGCTTTTGGCCTGATGCTTGAGGATGTAACGCCCGATAATGGACCGTTAATGGTCATTCCAAAGTCACATAAAGGCCCAATATTAAGCCACAAGAACGATGATATGTTTTGTGGGGCTATTAATGCTGATGACCCGCTATTTAAACCTGAAAAAGCTGTTACCTTATCAGGGAAAGCCGGTTCCATGACCGTTCATCACGTGCGTACGCTTCATGGGTCTGCTCCAAACTTAAGCGATCGCAACAGACTTATTCTATTTTATGAAGTCGCAAAAGCAGATGCATGGCCTATTCTTGGCGCAAGTTCCTATATTCACTCACTAGGGCAGCACAAATTCTGGGATGACATTCAAGAAAGAACAATAACCGGTGAGCCCTGCCTTAGCCCACGACTTGAAACTGTTCCAGTTGAGATGCCTCTCCCACCAGCTAAGGACAATACCTCTATTTTCAAAACGCAAAAACTTGGTGGGATGAAAAGTGCTTTCGATAAGGAATGAAGGATATTAAAATGAAACGTATTTATGAATTCGCCCGAAAACCAGCTATGAGAAATTATACAATTTCAGATCTTCAAGAATTGAAGATAACTGGCCAAAAACTCTCTATGGCAAATCCTCTTAATGCGAATGAAATTAAAGCCTGCAAAGAGGCAGGCATAGATTTATTTGTTTGTGGCATGGAGCAAATAGACGATGTTCGTTCAATTGCACCAAACCATTTCTGTCGTGTCGGCTCAAAATGGGCACAGTTTGGATCGAACGAAGAGCTAATGGCCGACGCATTTGAGGCGATGCGACGGGGGGCAGACATGTATTATACTTTGCGTTCACTGAATGCAATAGAAATGATGGCACGTGAGGGCATACCTATCCAAAGCCATATCGGACTAATACCTACCTTTAGCCATTATTGCGGTGGTTTACGTGGCTGGGGTCGTAAAGCTGATGAAGCTATCAAAATCTTCGAAACCCTCAAGCGAATGGAAGATGTTGGTGTCATTGCTGTGGAAGCAGAATGTATTGCAGAAGAAGTTTTGGAAGCAGTTAATAAAAAGACTTCCATTGTGACATTCTCATTAGGGTCTGGCATGGCTGGCGATGTGATAATGTCTTTTGTGGCGGATGTCTGTGGTGAGGCGAGTGAGGAAGATAGGCCACCCAAACATGCATATTCTTTCGGTAATGTTGGACGTTTACACAAACAAATACACGAAGAACGTGTTGCTGCCCTTGGTCAGTTCCACCGCGAAGTCATTGCGGGTAAATTCCCCTATCACCAAAACAATATTTCTATGCTCGGCGGCGAGAAAGACAAATTTCTTGAGGCACTAGATAAATGGAAGCCTACTCACCAATAGCCTGATGGTTCAATGCTCTTAGTAGCTGCAAATGGATTAATTCAATCCGCATATACTGGCGTTAGACTCTGTCAAGGTATGGCATCTGCATTTAAATTTTTAGAATGCACCATCTTTCAAGCATTAACCGAAAACAGTGTTTTTATTTCAACGCAATTTCGGTCATTTTTTTTAGGCTTGCAAAAATAGGCTTGTTTGAAGCAATCACTCGTCCACCTTGTTGCAAAACAGAGGTGATGTTTTGCTCTTCAATAGCCCCCCCAGCTTCTTTGACCATTAATTGGCCTGCCAAATAATCCCAAGCGTTCATGTGGTCTTCACTGTAACCAATTAATCTTCCAGCAGCGACATAAGCCAGCGACATTGCGCCTGAGGCATTGCGGAAAAATACACCACCATCATCCACTATCTGAGTCACCAATTTATTGATGAAGCCAGCCTTACTTCTATTTGAAAAGCCTACAGCGACTGACCCATCATGTAGACTTTGCGCATTTGACACGGCAAGCCTAACACCATTACAAAAGGCTCCCTCTCCGGCTGTGGCTGTAAACAGCTCATTCTGCAAGGGGTCAAAAATAAACCCCGCAATGACAACATCGTCTTTGACCAGTGCTATGACGACTGTCCATGCTGGAATGCCAGATACAAAATTTGCAGTACCATCAATCGGGTCAATAACCCATATATAGCTGGAATTTATGGCACCAGTGCCAGGCGATGCACCACCCTCTTCGCCAATGATATTATCATTAGGAAACATAGCAGAGATTTGATCACGGATAAAAATCTCAACATTTTTATCCGCTTCTGAAACTAAGTCCTGATGCCCCTTTTTTTCTATCACTAATTTACTTAGGTCAGAAAAATATGATGATGCCAATTCCCCTGCTTTAATAATTATGGAGGTGGCGAATTCGTACCTTTGTGTTTCAGATAATCTAACCATATTTTTTACCCTTATTTATTGATTTGGCACC